>JAPLCR010000361.1 GCA_026392135.1 Armatimonadota bacterium | reverse complement strand
TGATAAGCCCAATCTGTTTGCATAGAACACCTCCCTGTTTTTTGCAGGGTTCTACAAAAACACAAGAACTTCCTCCCCAAAACAGAACCCAGAGGAAGGCGTGTATGCAACCTACATCTCAAGATATGGGACAAGATAAGGCGATAGCGAAGGGGCTTGCCGTCGAAGGGGTCGAGCGGGATGCTGGAAACAACTTCCTTCAGGGAAGCGGGAAACGCGTCATGCTTGACTTTCCACGCGAGAGCTTGCGCCGAAACCTCAAGGATACGATAGTTCGCGACCATTCTCAGATGGATACGGTTATAGATACTGGTGGGGGTCACCATGTTCGCCCAGACAAAATCGGGGTCGTCATAGTGCTGTTCACTCTTTTGTTCAGTGAGCATTACTGCCGATTTTGGCAACAGAGGAGCCTTTGTAGCGAGCCGATAGTTTGCGCGTTGGAGGTTGATGTAGTTGGCTTCATTTGCGTTGAATAGTCGTTCTACAATGAGTTTAGGCTTGGCGGAATAGTAGTACTTATCCCAATTCAGTTTGCGCCCACCCAAACTCTCTTCTAGCGTCTTTTTAGGGTTTGTCTCTTTGGAGAAGGCTTGTCTCATAGAGCGAAACACCAAGAGATTGGTAACTGTATCCGCAGGGATGGCTTTCGCAAATAGTGTAGGCTGTTCCGCCTTAGATATGCACTCAACGACTGCTTTAGCGACTCCTGATTTGCCTCCAGCAACGGCGAGGAGCTCTCGCATCGCGTCCACTTGTCCATCCTGTATCGCGTAGGCAGACAGCAGGCTAATGCTAGTTGGATACAGTCCTTCTGATATGTGCGCCCATTTCAGCCCCCTTGCCTGATTCATGACTGCGTCCACATACTGCCCCTCAGCAACAAGCAAACGGGTTCTCGCCGCTATCCATCTCGCGATATTGCGTTGCGCCCCGTTATCTGAAAATAGCGGAAACCCGTTGAGCCAATCTCTCCCTCTATCGTAGTAGGGGCAGGAGACCGCCTTCTCCACAACGTTCGCTATATCCGGTCGTTTAAGAACTACTGATTTCGCGAGTCCCACCTCCTTCGGTGCCGGCTTATCGCGTGTTAGCATATCGCCTTGCATAAAGCGTTGCTCCTCAGATTTCAGCGGCTTTGTACGTAGTATATCCAGAAACTGCTTCACGTATATAAGGGCGTTTTGAGACGGCGGGAACGGAGGCTTAGGCAGGTCTGCGGGATTAACAGGCAGTCCTTCCTGCTTCGCAAGAGCCTTCGCCTCCGCAAGGCGTTTCACCCAGAGCGGGTCGTCTTGCTGTTGGGCGTAGGTAAGGGTAGGGGGCAACAGGCACATACTGATAAGTCCGCACAGTATAAGAATACGCTTCATCTCTTGTTTCTTTCTGCCGTCCCGATGGCTTTCCGTTAAAGCGGTCACTCCGCCTGAAAGACGTTTGCTCTTCATAGAGGTGGAGTTAGTATAATACGTATGTCGAAGCTTCATGGATACAGTAGTTTGCAACAAGGAAAACATCCTTTCCGCAGGGAACATAGAGACTAAGGGTATAATCTGTTGAGTATCAAACGAACGTGCGATGGCAGAGGGAACGCTAGGCAATGATAGAATCTGAATCCGCTCCTGATTTCAGGAGGCTACATCTCCTGTTTTTATGTGTGGTTCTCCTTTTCGGAGCGATTTCTGTACGCCTCTGGTATCTTCAGGTTGTAAAAAATGAGGAGTTCCTGATAGCCGCAGACAAACAGCGCACTCGCCTACTCCGTAGGCTTGCGCCTAGAGGTGAAATTGTAGATGCGAAGGAGCGCGTGATTGCGACGAGCAGACCCAATTTCGTTATCTCCGTTGTGCCCGACGAAATCGTGAAGTACCCCGGTGTTCTTGACCGCCTAACCCAACTCCTCCATTTAGACCCCGATAAGGTTGCAGACCAGATGGAGGTAGGTAAAAAAACCCCCTCCGACCCTGTACCTGTACTCGAAGATGCAGATATTGCCACTCTCTCTATTGTAGAGGAGTCGCTTCTCGACCTCCCCGGTGTTTTCATTGGGACGGCTCCCAAACGTTACTATGAGGATAAGACGATATGTTCTCACGTTTTGGGGGTGGTTAGCCCTATCTCCCGTGAAAAGCTGGATAAGTTGGTAGAAAAGGGCTATCGCCCCGGAGACTATATCGGGACAATGGGGGTAGAAGCCAGTTATGAGAAGGAGTTACGTGGTGTAGATGGGGGGCAGTATGTGGAGGTGGATGTTAAGGGGCGCATGAAGCGTGCTCTTGATGAGCGTAAGCCGACTCCGGGGCACACTCTCCAGCTTACGATAGACATGGATTTGCAGAAGGTCGCCAACGATGCTCTGCAAGAGCAACTGGCACTGGGGCGCACTGGCGCAGTCGTCGCGCTGGATCCGAATGACGGCGCGGTGCTGGCTCTTGCCACGACCCCAACCTTCGACGCAAACCGTTTTCGCGAAGACTACAACAAGCTGAACAGCGACCCTCTCTCCCCGCTCTACTCACGCGCTACACAGACTGCTCGTTCGTGCGGCTCACCTTTTAAGCTCATCACGGCAATGGCAGGATTAGAGACTCGGAACCTCACTACCGGGTCAGGAGACTACTGCCCCGGCTTTATAAAACTGGGCAACCGTGTTTTTCGCTGTGACAAACGCTCTGGGCATGGTCATATCGATTTCTACACTGCAATCGCCGCCTCATGTGACGTGTTTTTCTATAATGCAGGAATGAAGGTAGGGATTGACGACCTCGCTATTTGGGCAAAACGCTTCGGGCTAGGCTCGAAAACAGGGATCGACCTGCTCTCTAAGTTTGAATCGTCGGGAGTGGTTCCCACACCGCAGTGGAAGAAAAAACGCTTCAAGAAGAACCCTTGGGTGGGGGGGGATGTGGTCAATCTTGCGATAGGGCAGGGCTACCTTACTGCGACACCTCTCCAACTTGCCGTTTTCGTCTCTGCATTGGCAAATGGCGGGGAGGTGCTGGCTCCTCAGCTCGTGCGAGAGATAAGAGATGTCTCTAACGAAAAGCCTATTGTCACCCACAGGCTTGAGAAAAAAGTGCGTATGAGTGTTGGGATGAAGCCGGAAAACCAAAACGCTGTTGTTGAAGGGATGCGGCGGGTAGTGCAGGAGCATGGAACGGCGGCAGGGATTGTAATACCGGGCTTGATAGTTGCAGGTAAGACTGGAACGGCAGAGCGTATTGAGAAGCACAACATGGTAAACGATTCGTTTTTTGTCTGCTTCGCGCCTATTGATAAACCCAAAATCGCGATAGTGGTGATGGTAGAGCGCGGGGGAATGGGGGCTGAGACTGCCGCACCGATTGCGCGTCGCCTTCTGATGCAGTATTTCAATCTCACCACAGGGCAGGCTAGTGTGCCTGTTGTACGCAGAGGAAGCGGCTCGCAAAGGCGCATAGTCATAGTACCGAACAGCGGAGCTACGGAGAAGCCTAAGCCCGTTCAATCTACAACGCCTTCCGAACCTGATACCGCACCAGTACCTAACAACGAGGACACTACCTCAGAAAAAGAGCCTATGCCAGTTGACCCGCCAGCGGCAGGCGAAAACGATAATTGACCCTGTGGAGCCCGAATGTGATGACGTTTCTGAGAAATCTACTCAGTTATCTTCTTATGACGCTCATCGCGTTAGTGACGGTAACGCCCTTTCTATGGATGATTATCGTCTCGCTACACCCCTCGAAAGGGGCGTTACCCGACCCCGCGCACTTGATTCCGCAACGCTGGCACTTTGAGAACTACCGTACGGTGTTGGAGATGCCCTCTACGCCGGTTCTACGCTTCTTCAGCAACACCCTCTTCGTTTCAGGGGCGGTTGTAGTGGGACAACTGCTCTTCTGCTCTCTGGCGGCTTATGGGTTTGCGCGGTTACGCTTTAAGGGGTGTGATCTCCTTTTTGCGATATTCCTTGCTACCATGATGATACCGGGACAGGTTACAATGATCCCCGCCTTTCTTGTGGTGCGCTCGTTTGGCTGGCTCAACACGTACTGGGCACTGATAGTTCCGGGGGTCTCCTCCGCGTTTGGTATCTTCCTTTTAAGGCAATTTTTCCTTACGCTTCCGAAAGAGTTGGACGAGGCGGCATATCTTGACGGCTGTACCGATTTTGGAATCTACGCACGTATTGCGCTTCCGCTTTCGGCTCCTGCACTAGCGACTCTTGCCACGTTTACCTTTATAGGGACGTGGACAGACTTCTTCTGGCCCCTTCTGGTTACAAGTACCACCGAGATGCGGACACTAGAGGTTGGACTATCCGTCTTTAAGGATTCTTTTGGGACAACCAACTGGCCCCTCCAGATGACCGCCGCGATTCTGGTTTTAATCCCTGTATTGACGATGTTTCTTCTTACCCAACGCTTCTTTGTGCGCGGAATCGCGATGACAGGCTTAAAGGGATAAGAGAGGTGAGAGTTCATGATTGCGGCTCTTCACCCAACCTCTCCTTCGCAAAGGAGAGGAGCGTCAGCATCTTGAGATTAAAAGGCTTGTCGGTATTTTCTATAGTGTACTGGTTGTGCGTTTTTTCGTGTGTTGTGCGGATTGCCACCACAGGATTTTGGAGAGAAATAGTTATTTTTGTCTACGTCTAAGCTTAGAATCATGTTTGGGAATTTCCTTTACAAAATGTTAGGATAATAGTATACTTTCCTATTATGCGAGAGAGAGGTGGTCTGCTGGCATGGCATATCGTGATTTTCAAGAGTTTTTGTCCGTACTAGAGAGTGCAGGAGAGTTAAAACGAATCTCTCAACCCGTAGACCCCTATTTAGAGATAACTGAAGTGGCGGACAGGGTGATGAAACAGCCCAACGGTGGTAAAGCCCTTCTCT
>JAPLCR010000129.1 GCA_026392135.1 Armatimonadota bacterium | reverse complement strand
GGCTGAGGAGTTCCTCCGTTGTAGTTTTGTCACTTTAACGGTACTCCATAAGCCCTACTTTTTGTTACGAAACCCCGATTTTTTGGCGAAGGTATTGTGATTCTAACAATATTGATGAACGCAAATGGGAGGTGTCCGCCGTCCGGATACAGACCTACTCGCTAAAGAAAGACCCGCGTATCTCCGCCGCCGCGCAAAAGGCATTGGATGTTGCTCAGGGCGGAAGTACAACGAACTTCAGAAGCCTCTACGGAAACTACTTCGTGGCGGGCATCACCTACCGCCGGCGAGTCCGTGTGCGATTCACCAGCCAGATAAGCAAGCAGGTTAGCGAGCAATCCATACGAGCGGCTATCAACGCCTCTTCTGCTTGCTTTTCCGCTCATGCAGATATGGCAAAACTGGAGACATCGCTCACGGCGGTAGGCGACACCTCTGTGGAAATCGAGATTGATGGGCTGAATGGAGCGCAGGTGATATCTATTGGCGCTGTTGGTGATTTGGTGGCTCTGCGAGATGCCGTCGCTGATCTGCTTTCCCATTTCGATGATATTCCTACAGGTTCAGGGGTCGAGCCAGTGCCGGGCATCCCTGACCAAGTAAAATTGAGAGCATACTCTACGATACTTCCCATTCAAATTGATCCTTTCAAGACGCCAAATGAAGGTTCAGTTAATGTTGCGTTTGGCGACTATATTCGCCTTGACCGAATTCGTAACCGTCTTAGCGAATTGAGTGGACGAACCTATAACCTTAATCTCACTTCCTACCTAAACCGGAAGTCTAAAGAGGTTGAAACCAAGCGCTTGACACTTGTCAACTAAATGCAACGCCTCCTTCTCAATCCGACTACCAATATCGCCCGCCCGAACACGCAGGTGGCTTTTGATGATCCTGAAATTATCCGATGGCGTTTCATACGAGGACGTAGAGGCACAGGGATAGAAGAAGGGGAAGAGATTTGGAGGTATTTTATGGAATTTGAGGTGTATGGTGAGTTCCCCGTACTTATCATCCTTACGACCACACCACCGTTGCCGCCCCCGCTACAAGTAACCGATTATTCTGTGATTACATCACGAGATGCCGCGACGGGCATTTCATTCCGGAAAATCAAGATTCAGATATCCAATCCTGCAACTGCTGATGATGTTGCGGCTATTTTTAAGACAAACCACCCTAACCTGAACTTTGGGCTGAGCCCCTTGGAAGGCGGGCGGTACTTTCTTGCCACAGATTTTACGGGAGGTCGGCTAACCGTAATGGATCTGCCGTACTCTGTCTACAGAAACAAATAACCCTCAGCAAATCCCAAACACGTTGCGAACTATGGTAGCGATATCAATGCTCACTATCATAGTTCGCTGGAGATAACCGATGTTTAGCAACCGAAGGTACTTGGTGAGCAAATCTCTTCTTACGTTGAGTGCGCTTGCGATTGGGCTTCTGTTTACGACAAGGATGGATGCCCAAAATACCCTGAAGCAACATAACCGCGAACTAGCAAAACAGACACTCAACAGTATGCCCGTGCGCTTTGAACCCAACAAAGGGCAAACCTCTAAAGGCGTGGATTTTATTTCACGCGGGCTGAACTACCATCTTGCACTCAGCGGGAAAGGCGCGTCCTTTGCCTTCTTGCAAAAAGAGCCGCTCAAGCGGAAGTCCGCCGGCAGGCACAAGCCGATGGGAAAGATAACGAGCACGGTACTCAATATGAGCCTTGCAGGGGCGCACACCGCTCCTAAAGTACAGGGTGAG
>JAPLCR010000615.1 GCA_026392135.1 Armatimonadota bacterium | reverse complement strand
AGGAGAGTAGCGGAGCCTTGCTCCCTTCCCCTACTATCAAAATCAGACAAGGAGTGAAAAAGTATGAACGAAACCAGTATGACACGAAGAGAGATGCTAGGAAGCGTCGCCGCTGGAACTGCGGTAACAGCCCTACCTGTTCCCGCACTTGCTCAAGATACAACAAAGGAGATAGCTGTAGCACTGGTGGGCGGGGCGCACATTCACACCCCGCAGTATGTGGAAGCGATGAGGAGAACGCAAGGAATAAAAGCCAAGTACGCTTGGGATAGCGATACGGTGAGGGCAAAGAGGCGCGCTGGTGAACTGAAATGTCAAGCCGTTGAGGATTTGCAAGTAATTTGGAACGACCCAGAGATTGCGGCTGTTGTTATCTGCTCTGAAACCACACAGCACCACGATCTAGTGCTTGCGGCGGCGCGTGCAAAAAAACATATGTTCGTAGAGAAGCCTCTTGGTAGTACCGCGAAAGAGAGTTTTGCAATGGCGGCGGCAATTAATAGCGCAAACCTGCTCTTTACAACGGGCTACTTCATGCGCACAATGCGCGAACACCTCTTCCTGAAAGAGCAGATTGCGCTCGGGAACTTTGGTAAAATTACACGCGTTAGAGGCTCCAACTGCCATAGTGGTTCGTTGGGTGGGTGGTTCGACGGCGAATACAGATGGATGGCTGACCCTAAAATTGCAGGCGTTGGTGCTTTTGGAGACTTGGGCACACACTCATTAGATATTTTGATGTGGCTGATAGGCGACATCGCATCTGTGACGGCAGATATCAAGATCGTTACGAATCACTACCCGAACTGCGATGAGAGCGGGGAAGCCCTCCTGAAATTCCAAAACGGCGTGACAGGGACTCTCGCGGCGGGCTGGGTAGATGTAGACAACCCCGTCACGTTAGAGATAAGCGGAACGCAGGGGTTCGCTTCTATCATTAAAGGGCAACTTTTTTATCGCTCACAAAAAGTTAAGGGCGCAAACGGCAGTAAGCCGTGGAACGAGTTCCCCTCCACGCCTCCCCCTCCCATTCATCAGTTTTTTGACGCACTTGCAGGTAAAGCGCACGACTCACTGGTAAAGCCGAGTGAAGCTGCCGCCCGTGTCGCGGTGATGGAAGCCGCCTATAAAGGGGCAAGAACGCAGTCTTGGGTAAAAGTGACCCAGAGGTGAACCTGATAGGTGTAGGGGGTGCTAAGGTAGCCTAGCCCCAGTCCTTTTCGTATGCAGACACAAATGCCTCGAAGAGACTCCGCTCCCCCTGATTCAACCCTGCCAGATAGCCCGGCTTCTGAAACCATGGCTGATTGGAAAAGTAGTCTGAGACCGGAGTGCGGCAATCGGTAAACGTAAGCATGAATGTTCTGCGGAGCCGATTGGCGTGGTAGCGTCCTCTATGCAGACCGTACGCGTTGAAACCTACTGCGTCCCCCGGCTCCAACGCAATTCTGAGCGCATGGGGCATAGCACTACGGTTGTTTGCCCCTGCATTCGCACGCCGGATAGCATACTCCTCCGGGGTGTCCCAGCGACGATGGGAGCCCGGCACATACTCAATATCCTCGCTTGGAACGAGGGCAATCTGAAGTTGGATATGAGTACTCACCCCAGTTGCCTCCTCTATTCTCTCCCTCTCCTGCCTCTCATCTGAGTAAAGGAACTGCGAGTCTCGGTGCCAATCGCCCTCCAACTGCTGAGTCTCTGGATTCATAAAGAGCGAGGTACAGCGAAAAAGCGGCTCTGAATCGAACAGCTCACGACACAACGTTAGTACGTCGGGATCTGCAATCGAGGCGAGCATCTCCCTTAGCCCGTTAGCATCGTTTTGAAAATAGGCAGGATGGTTAAGATGGCGCATGGAAGTAGCCTCTGTACTCCCTTCAGGTTTACCTGCCTGGAGGCACTCGGAACGCCACTGTTGTAGGATACGCTCGCAGGTGGAACGCAACCAAGCAACCCTCTCAGGTGAGTAGAGTTGGCGAATGACCACGTACCCCTCCCGTTGCCAGTCATCGCGTAGTGTATTCATCTTAAAGTCTCCCTACACACCGCCCTAGACGGTGAGTTTAGAATGGAGGCACTTTTTGCCTCTTACCCATGTCCACCATTACGAAAAGGATCTCGCTTCGCTTTCCGCTTCTTCAAAATATCTGCATGAACCCGTGCCACATCCCCCATATATCCGTTCTCTTTTGCGCGTGCGGCGGCTTTCATAATATACTCTTTGGCACTCTTGTCATCGCCTATAGCCTCAAAATAGAGTCCCAAATAGAGATGTGCATAGAAGAGGGGTTCGCCTGCGCGAGCCATTTTGGGAGTGGCTTGCGCCACATCCAACACCTCTTGAGGAGTAGTCTTCCCTGCGAATAGCTGGTGAACTTGAGCCATGGGAATACGTGCGTCCTGCTCAATAGGAATGAGTTTCTTCTTTGCAGAATCCACCCCTTCTGCACGTGCAGTACAGAGAAAATGCCAGACGGCGTTCTCTACATCGTGCGGGTTGACAGTCTGGTGAAGTTCAAACTGCTGTTTTCCGTCGTTAAAGCGCCCTGCATAGTAGAGCGAAATACCGCGTTGCCAGTGGTAGGGCTTTTGATCCGGAACAAAGAGAAGATACTTATCAAAGTCCTTCAGCGACTCAGCGATCTTTCCACTCTTAAAGTACGCCTCACCACGTGCTTGCCACGCGGTAATATATTTTGGGTCGAGGCGAAGTGCTTGCGTATAGTCCGCGAAATGTCGTAGGCTAGCGCACGTTTTACCCAGCTTTGGGGCTGTTGCGGTGCAAGCTTAATCGCCTGAGTTGCCAACTCTACGGCACTTGGTGTGCTCTCTTGTTGAGATACAAGCCGTGTCTGTGCTATGAGCCGTTTAGAGGCTACTTCTTGGATGCCCTCTTTCCCGCCGCTAGACACCCTTGTTGATGTTGTAGTTGGAAAGGCGGGCGTAGGGTACGGAATTTTTTTGAAGAGAGGTAACACGTCATCACTCGGCTCAATACCTGTAACGGCGTTCCCTTTCCAGTGAAAAGTGTAGGTTTTCCCTGCCCGTTTCAGTGTCTGGTCGAATGTCGCTAGCGGGTAGGTCACGGTAAGCTCTTCCCTCTTCCGCGCCCCCACAAAGGTAACGTAGTCACCTGACCAGACAACGTTGTCGCTCTTCTGCCCACTGCGCCATGCGGAGACCTTATCGTGCGGCACGAAGCCCGGTATACGCACGTAGAAGAGTCCATTGTGCTTAGGGATCACCGTCACACGTCCCACGTTCGGCAGAAAACTGACGACCTTCGCGCTGGGGCTATCGTGGTTGAATGCCATATTGACAAACACGCCTTTGTCGGTCTTACGGACTACGTCCTTCCAGGCTAAATAGAGTCCGGTCATTCCGGTAGGCGGGCAACAGCCTTCAAGGCTAATGCCCCCTTCAGGTGAATTGGGTAGTGCCCAGCGGTCAGAAGGCGTAGTACGGCAGAGGAAACCACCTTCCAAACGCCGCATCAACGCCATCTGCTTCTCCCTATCTGCGTACTTCTGCTCCCTCCACAGGCGCATAAACGCCTCATCATCCACAAAAAACTGCTCTTGTGGCAGATAGTTACGCAGAGTGCGTTCCACGAGGTCATAACGCAGAGACCGCCCGCCCCGCCCTAGATAAGTACATACATGAATAAGGTCGGAAACAGCGCACGTTTCAGAGGCTTTGTAGTTGCCAATGGCTTCAAACCAGCCGTAATCCGTCATGTAAGGTGTCCAGCGTTCAAACTGATTCTCTACCCAATCAAGGTATTTTTTCTCTCTAGTAACCGCACCAAAATGGGCAATGCCTATCAGAGAGTGCCAATGGGAGTGTGTGTGCCCTGTGTCGTGCCCTGTACCATATCCCTCTAGCCTTCCATCTACAAGCCCCCTCGCGATATTGAGCATCTCTGTATTGCCCGTTACTTCGTAGTAACGCACAAAAGGCTCTACAATACAGAAGTCCAGACTAGGACGATAGGCAAATCGTATCACCTGACCATTCAGAGTGATTTTTTCGGGTGGAGCTAGCCGCATCAGCCCTCTATTGTTGACCTCGATTGCATATTGACGTACTGCTTTCAAGGCTTTCCCTGCACGGGAGAGTGCTTCCCGATTACCGGTAGTAGCAAACTCTTCAAGCAAAGCGCGAGTTCCCCAAGCCGTTGCCCAGAGTACGTCTGTATCGCTATGATTAGGTGGGTTGAAAAGACCGCAGGGTTGCTGGTAACTCAGAATACGGTGCATTACCCCCTTTTGGATGCCCGCGCCAAATTTAATGCCGCTCATATCACGCATCAGCACAAAAGCCAGAGCGTTACGCACCTCACTGTCCCCGATAGCGATTTTATCGCCGCCAAGGGCGTAGGGGGGCATTTTCAGGGGCCAGTTGCCATAGCTAGAGGCGAAATCTGCCTCCTCAGACACCGAACCAGCGAGGTAGTTCAGCGACCACTTTGCCATCAAAACAGGGTCAAATGTGTCTCTGTCTATCTTTGTCTTAGACAGAGGCGTTGCGTCTGCCGCTTCAGGCAGAGCAAGGACTCTCTTGTTTGTAATGGGAGACAGAAAGCCGTCTATCGTCTCTCGTTCTGTACTATGTACTGGTTTTGCTGTCCATGCCAGCACAAATAAAGCTCCGACTACTGTAAGACAGAATCGCATGATTTTCCCTCCTATCACTCTCTGATGTCTGCTAAAGATTAGCTCCCTGTTCGACATAGGCAAGCCGTTCTCCTGTAGTGGTAAACTTTTCTATAAATAAACTGGGGGCAGTGAGTAGAATTGCTCTAGGCTTAGTAGCACTACTCTCCATAGGTAGAGGTACAATAGAGAAAATCGGAAAGTTTACACGGAGGCACTTTCATGAAGCCCTTACGGAACCTGATACTCAGCGTTATGCCCCTTGCTCTCTTACCCCTCATTAGCCCTGTACACAAAGCACCACACAAAACAGCGAGGCTGCAGCCCCTTCTCGACCTACGTGGTGAGGTGGTAGATGCGGATACTGGGAAGCCGCTTGCGTGCCGAATATACCTTCAAGGCACAGATGGAACATGGTACTTCCCACACTCTCTTGGAGGCGAATCCGCCGAGTATAAGCGACAGCCGACCCCTAAATCGGTTGAGATGCATACCTGCCTCTCTGCACACCCATTCCAAGTCACTCTTCCTGCTGGAAGATACACTCTCACCGCGGAACATGGCAAAGAGTATCTTACGACAACGTTCACGTTTGACCACTCTGAGGCTTCCAAGCCTCTTCGTGTCTCACTCAAACGCTGGATAGATATGCCCGCAAAAGGATGGTATTCGGCAGACACCCACGCCCACCGCTCCCCAAAAGAGATGCCGCTGTTGCAGGCAGCCGAGGATGTGAATGTTGCGTTTCCCCTCACCTTTTGGGTTACGAAAGCCTTTCTACCTCCTGCACAAGGCGACAAGAATCAGGCAGTAGAGGTCTCAGCTAAGCCCGTCTATATAGACCCTACCCATGTCTACTGGCCCATCAATACCGAGTATGAACTCTTTACAGTGGATGGCAAACCTCATACATTAGGGGCAGTTTTTGCACTCAATCATAAGGCTCCACTCCGCAATGGCGCACCGCCTGTCGGGGCTGTCGGAGAGGAAGTCCATAAACAAGGCGGCTTACTAGAGCTAGATAAACACTGCTGGGAGTGGACAATGAATATCGTTCCTCTTATCAATACCTTCGCCAAAAAATCGGGGTTTCGTAACAAAAAGTAGGGCTTATGGAGTACCGTTAAAGTGACAAAACTACAACGGAGGAACTCCTCAGC
>JAPLCR010000052.1 GCA_026392135.1 Armatimonadota bacterium | reverse complement strand
GGGCTGTCCTGTACAGGACAGCCCGAATTAGCGTTTGCGACACTCTTTCCCTACTCTGTTTTGGCACTAACCCCTAACTTCCCCAACTCCGCCACAATCCTCTTTTCGTTATTGGAACCGACGATGGAGGTTTTTATTTTCCCGTCTCGACCTACAATGTACATGGTAGGTATGCCAGACACATTGTATTTTGAGGCGGCAATACTCTTCTTCTGGTCGCGTCCGGCGGGGTCGAAGGCGAAAGTGAAGTTGTAGATTTTCCCAGAGTTCTTGTCAATCCATCCGTCGAATGGCTCCTTCTCGTCGAAAACATTGACGCTAAAGACTACGACATCTTTGTCTTTCACCTGATTGTAGATTTTTTGGAGTCCGGGCATAGAGGCGATACAGGGGCCGCACCACGTTGCCCAGAAATCGAGTATCACAATCTTACCTTTGAAGCTACTGAGGCGGAGAGGGCTTCCCTTTGGGGACTGTGCCACAAAATCGGGTGCGGTAGTCCCTGCGGAGAGTAGTTCCTTCTCCTCTCGCTCAACGGGAGGGGGAGCCTTTTCACCGGGCGCGGCACTGGGCGAGAAGGTCAGTTGTGATCCGCTGATATTCGGAGCCAAGTCCCACCATGTGCCTGCGATCTGAATGGGCTTGTCTAGATAGTAGTACTCCGGCGTGTATCTCTTCTTTTTCTCTACTGTCTCCTGCACACCCTTAAAAGTGCCGTCACCATCAATATCAATGAAGAACTGAGCAGGTCTACGCGTTCTATCTGTCATTTTGGAAACGGTGAAAATAGCATCGCTCTCGTTTTCCGAAAGGAGGATGGAGTACGTTTTACCGCCAATTTCGACTTTGCCAGATCGAGCTGTTACCTTTGTCCAGTTGAGCCTCATGTCCCCTTGCCTGCGATAGAAGAACAGGGTGTACGAGCCTGACTCCTTCTCCTTTACCGCAGTACCCCAAGAGGCGTGTAGCGTGAGCCTCGACTCGTTCCATGTCACGCCGTCCACTACCTTCACCTCGTCCCATTTACCGCTATTGTCATCCGTAAGGTCGCCATTCTGGTTCAGGTCAACGTAGATATGACCGTGCTCCCCTTTTACCTCGTCAATAGCAAAATAGGTAGTGCTGTGGGGTCCATTCCCCAGCACAAAACCACCGTACTTGGGCTTACCCGCGTAGGCTGGCTCTTTGGTAATAGCAGTCGGCTTCTCTGCCACCAACTCAATACCGGTTGGCATATAGCCAATCTGGCTCTTTTTTAGTGCCTCCATGTCGAGGGCTTTTTGCGAAAGCTCCATCTCTACAGTGATGGGTTTTAGTTTTGGCTTTTCTCCTGCTGTACCACTGTTTTGTGCTTTTGTGCCCGTGCCGGTAATGATGCCGCTGACAGACAACGCAATAAGGCTGAAGGTACTGAGAATGGGATAAGGGTTCCGCTTCATAGAGGGGTACTCCTGTTTAGGTGAGATGTATTTGTCGGTTGAACCTGTAAGGGATGCTGTGCTACCAACAAAAGTTCTAAGTGATTAAGTGCAGTATACCTGCTATCCTACTCGATAACTACTCAGGCTATGCAATGCGACCTAACCCCCTCGCCCCCTATCCCTAAAGGGAAGGGGGAACATCTGCCGCGAATGCTATAACAGGGCGGTTTGGCGTTAGGCTTTTGACCTTCCAGCACCGTCTACCTAGCGTCTTTCCCGCTGAGTCGGAGCCACGCCTTCCCTTTAGGGATAGGGGACGGGGGTGAGGTGCAACCTTCCAGTGCCGCCTTGCTATCGGGGGTAGTAACAACGGAAGAGCCTCAGTAGTTACGATATAGAAACAGGGGATTGTCACATCCAGATGGTAGCCTCGTACCACTACTATGTGGATAAATGTACGCCGATAAATCCGAGTGAGATAATATATGTCATGTAAAAAACACTTGCAATTTTTTTCATGTCGTATCCTATTTAAAAAAGAGAGAGATTGACTTCTTTGTAGGGCTGTGTTAAACTGTAATCAGTGACGCAGTAGCTCTTTTTTATACGGAGAGACTATCTGCTGATTCTACATACAGGTAGGTTTTGAGATGAAATTCGGATCCAAAGTCACCCTCTGCACTGTTCTCCTAACAGGCATTTTGAGTGGTGTGAATACCCCTCCTGCGAAAGCCGCAGAGGCACACATCACTTACCTCACCTCCACCCACGCGTATCCGCCACAAGGTTCTCCTTACAACATAGTTTTTTACAGTTATGGTTGTAGCTGGAGCGGGGCGGGTAAGCTCGGAATTGCAAGCCTCGACTGGTATCAGCCAACTACATGGACAAGTATATTCATGTATGGCTATAACTCTCCCTCTGGTGAAGTGTCAGGCAGTAAGATAGATGCTTACCGCCCTAGTGGTGTAGACAACTATTACAAGCTTGAAGTACGAGTAATAGATATGGCACTTCCCTATATCGTCTATGCAGACGTGTTTCGAGGAACTTGGCCCTAACCCTCTGCTAACAACCTCTCATCATGCCCGTAAGGGTTAGGGTTTGTATATCGTTTTATAGACAAGGAGACAGAATTATGTTGGGCGTTTACCTCTTACTAGCTTCCCTTTTAGTGCCGCAAAACCCTTCACTCACCACCAATAGCGTTACTTCTGACAAAGGACAATCGCAGTTAGTGCGGTATGAGCCGCGATTCGTCACTTTTGATAACGACCCGCAACTTAGAATCAAAACTTCGCTACGGAGCCTGGAAGCACCCTTTCCCGCTCTGTGGGAGGGCTTTACGCGTAAGGCAAGAGTTGTCATACAGCGTGAAGATGCTGCACGGGAGTTCGACAACTCGACATTAGGCGTGTTCTGTAGTGACACTAGCGTGCACGATCTCATGGATGCAGTGGCGGCAAGTGTGTTAGCACGTTGGGAGGCGATACCAAAAGGCTATCGTTTTCTCGTCAGCTCATCTGAACTAGACAGTGCGTATCTGCCAAAATCGGAGCGATTTCGAGATCTCAACCGTAAAGGAATGGATTTCATGCGTCAGGTGAAAAACCTGCCTGGTGAAACCCGAAGGCGGTTAGAATCGGGAGAATCTCTCCCATACGGTGCGCTCAGCCCTGCGATGCAGGCACTGGGTAAAGATATGCTTCATACGATAATGGAGGAGGAGCTACAGAAACTCCCGCAGGGGACGCAGTTAGCTATTGAGTCAGAAGACTACTCTCAAGCCAGTATTAAGCTGTCACGAGAGCCTGCCAAAGGCTTTGACAGCTTTTATATCTCACTTGCAAAACAGGGGGCAGGGAGCGCGATGTGGAACGTAAATAACTATGAGCAACGCAGAGCAGAAGGGCTTCAACCCGGAACGGCTTCGGAGAAGAGTAAGGTATATGCTCCTAAGAAGTACGAGATAAGCCGTGATGACGCTCTTGAGAGTCCCCTGATGAAGCGAGTTGTGACTCTTCAACTGCGGAGTGCCTTGCTTCCACAGGTTCTACGTAAACTGCACGAGGAGTACGGTCTCAATTTTGTATGCGATGCCGTCAATACCTTTCCTCGACCCGCTACCGTTCAGTTTAAGAGTTTGTCGCTTGGTGCTGCGTTAGACCGCCTCACGGAACTGTATCCTAACACTGAGTGGGAGCTGAGAAAGAGCAATATTCTCGTCTATCGTAGCGCATCCAACCCTGCTCGTGATCCTAGCAAAGGGCACGAAGAGTTTCAACTCTCAAGGCGTAGCCAGCGATAAGCGGGTTCTAGCCCCCTCGTAGAGTACTAACGCGCCCCGTCATGCAAGTGATGGGGCGCGTTAGTACTTACAGGGCAACTATTCAACGAGCGGTTCTGCTATGGTTTCGCTACGCATCTGCGCCTCAAAGCGGGTGTAGAGGAGGCTTACCAGAAGAAGGATGACCCCTAGCGTGAAGAACGAGGCGATTCGGTAGATGCCTTCCAGCCCGCTCAAATCGAATACAAAGACCTTCAATACAGAGAAGTAGAGTAAGCCCATGGCGAAGAGGCGCGTCTGTCTGTTACGCTTAACGATACCAAAAACGACCCCTATTAGCGCGTAGACTGTCCAGAAGATGGACATTGCCAACTGCGGCGCGTTGCCTTGACCATTAACGTTCCAGTGGAGTTGCGCCTGTTCCCAGAGGTCTCTGCTTACAAAAAGCAGGGTGAGAAGGTGGGCGCTCAACAGAAATCCTCTCAAATAGCGCCGCTCTTCGGCGGGAATGTCCTGCTTATATTTCTCAACGAGCCACGCGGCGAAATAGGTGGCGAGGACAACCGCGAAACCTGTCAGTATGCGTACATTGTAGAGTAACGCGAAGTGGGTAGGCGGTATCCATAAGTCTACGAAGACTATTTTTGCTGTTGTAAAGACCAAGATACCTACCCCCAACTGCCGAAGCGACTGCCAACGCCGTGAACATCCGAGCCAGATAGTAACGCTCGCATAAAGCGCCCAAAAGAGGGACTGCGTACACTGTGGGAGGCTTTTCTGAAGGTCGTTTGTCCCTCCCGCAGAGTTCCACAAATCCAGACTTACGAAGACCAAGGTGAAGAGG
>JAPLCR010000478.1 GCA_026392135.1 Armatimonadota bacterium | reverse complement strand
TTATATTCTACAACACCCCTTTTAGTCAATATACGGAGCAGAAGAGTAAAAGGTTACTCTATTCTGAGCGTATATGTAGTAGGTTAGTAGCCTATTCATAATGAACATCCGTGTCTTGTGAACATCCAACAGAATCACGCTTTAGCCAATTCTCTCCGAATCAGGAGGGGGTTCCGTAGGGCAGGGAGAGATTAATGAGCCAATTTTTACCCACACTAACGATTGGATACAAAAATGTATCTAATTTTGAGCGAAGCACTTGACAGAGTGACAAATAACGGTGTACAGTTATTAGTAGACGCTCGTGCGTCGTAAAAATTACATACACTCGACAAAGGAGGTCTCCCGCAATGACCCGTGGCTTAACTGAAAAGCAGCAGAGAATTCTTGAATTCCTAATGGAATACGTGACCGAAAAGGGCTATCCGCCCAGCATCCGCGAAATTGGTAACCGCTTCAGCATCTCTAGCCTCCGTGGAGTAACCGTACACCTCGATGCTCTGGAGCGCAAGGGCATGATTAAACGCGCAAACACCTCTCGCTCCATCACGATTATTGGTAAAACAGGATCCACCGCACCCACCAAAAACGTGCAGATGATCCCTCTCATTGGAACAATTGCGGCGGGTGTTCCCATCACTGCAACTCAGAACATAGAGGCGTATATTCCTGTGCCAAACGAAATGGTAGGCAACACCTCCAACGTATTCGCGCTACAAGTAAAAGGCGAGTCTATGATTGGAGCGCACATAATGCCCCGGGACTTTGTAGTTATCCGCCCTCAGCAGACTGCTGATAATGGAGACATTGTAGCCGTCCTCATAGGAGATGAAGCAACCGTCAAGTATATACAGTTCACCAGCACTGGTGTACGCCTGCTTGCCTCTAATCCCGCCTACGACCCCATTGAGATTCGGCGTGAAGACAGTCAGATTATGGGGAAAGTGATTGGGCTTATCCGTAACTACGACAGTACCCACATTATATAGGGAGCGAAACGTCGCCTTTACTTCTTATACGAACGCCCCCTCTTATGATTACGTAAGAGGGGGCGTTCTTGCCCTTTAACTCGACCATATGTTCTAGGTTTCCAACAATCGGCTGTTGCGGCACAGAATTCAATTAAAGCAGCGAGCAGAACGTAAAGAGGGCGTATCTGATAAATCAGATACGCCCTCTTTAAAATTTATTCCGGCGGCGACCTATCTTCCCGGACGGTTGCCCATCGAGTATTTTCGGCGCATATAGGTTTCACTTCCGTGTTCGAGATGGGAACGGGTGGTTCACTATAGCCATAGCCACCGGAAATCGGTGTGACTGCCTTGCGGCGGGTCAAAATCTATCAAAATCGGTTGAGAGAGAGAAACTTACTGAAAAGTAGGGATCTTTGGATACCTGTTTGTAACAAATCTACACACTTGCTAGAAATACTAGCGATCAATCTCCATCGAATGTTCTCTCATCAATCCAGAAGTCTGGATGGAAGGACAACACACGAGTAAGTTGGAGAGTTAGCCTAAAGCCTCTCGGTCATTTAGTACGGGTCAGCTCAACGCATTACTGCGCCTACACCTCCCGCCTATCAACCCGGTTGTCTGCCGGGAACCTTACCAGCTTTTGCTGAGGAGAATCTCATCTTGGGGCGCGCTTCACGCTTATATGCTTTCAGCGTTTATCGCTTCCGGACGTAGCTACCCTGCGTCTGCGCCTGGCGGCACAACAGGTACACCAGCGGTCCGTCCAACCCGGTCCTCTCG
>JAPLCR010000280.1 GCA_026392135.1 Armatimonadota bacterium | reverse complement strand
TTATCCCGAACTCACGTTAAAGTACTCTTGTCAAGCGAAGCAGAGCTTGTCAGCAGTACATAAAAAGACTACCTTATCGCTCTATTTTATTGCCGAATAGTCAACAGGAGTCATAAATACCGAATCCACCTTCTCAACCAGCTTCCCGTCCTTCTCCGACTCCTCTTTCGCCTTTAGCCACGCAGGGTCTTTGGGGAACTTCTCCGCCATCTCCTGCGCCTTCTCTTTGCTCTTGTGGGCAAGAAGGTAGATCAGAGTGTTCTCCGAGCCATGCTCCTTGTCGGTAGGAACCCAGAAGCCGAGAACCTCTGCCCCGTAGTGCTTCATTATTCCAATGGTATGCTCGTGGAAGCGGGTGTGCAGATCGTTCAGCTTGTCGGAGAAAGTTTTGTAGGTGCGAAGTTCAAAAAGCCGCTCTTTCTTACGCGCACTGGGCTTCACACGCGCCGAGTAGTCGGTTGCGTTCAGGAATAGCGACTCCACTTTGTCCACCAACCGCCCATTTACCTCTGAGGCTTCACGCGCACTCTTCCAATCAGGGTCTTCCGCAAACTCTTTCCACGACTTATCGTGGGCTTCTTTGTTGGGGAAGGCAATGAGATAGATAAGCTGGTTCTTTTTATTGTCGGCAGGAACCCAATAACCGATATTTGTAATCCCATGCTTCTCAAATAGCTTCGTAGTATGGTCGCGGAATCGGGCATTTAGCGCGTCCAGTTTACCATCGGCAGCGTAATAGGTTCGTAGTTCAAAAAGCCGCATCTCTTTTCATTCAGATAGATTAGGGAGAGAAACGCTCTCTCTTGCCTCTCTGTTCGCAATACAGAGTACAAATTCCTGCCTACATCACTTCACTTCGCTGATGTGTGTAGTCGCCTCCTCCGAAAGTGCCCGGATATTAGGAGAGTACATGGCATAGCCGTTCGTAGGAAGTATGCGAAACACACCGGGAGTCTCTGCGCGGAGTTGGTACTTTATAAGCGACTTCCCTCGTGGTAACTCCTCAAAGAAAAAGGCAACTTTCTGGTCTCGTACCTCCTGATAGTACGACAGCCACCCTCCCCAAAACGAGTAGCCCGCCTCATCACTACTGCCCCACCCCCGCCCGCTCTCCAACTGCACCGCCTCGCATCCCGCAGGCTTTATGTCCTCAAACAGCATATAGGCTTGCGGGTTATGGCTATTCAGGTAGAGTTCGACCTCCACTGTATCGCCGCTCTCCAGTCGGCTGTCTTCTAGCAAAAGCGTGCGTAGATAGGGGGTCTGCTTTACTTCGCTACGGAGCGACCAGTCGTCCTGAAGTTCGAGGCGCGGAAGGCTCTCCGCAAGAAGTGGGTTGTCCGGCTCCTCTCTCAAGGGCTTGTAATCGGGGTTCGGGAGTAAACGATAGTAACGCCGCTCAACCTGCACTTCACCGCGCACTGCTCGAAGCGTCTCCCGCTCCTTTCCTAAGATACTCCTCTCCCAATACAATCTGCCCCTCGGTCATCAGGGCATTTTCAGGCGTGACGTTGTAGGTCTGTACCGCTTTACCGCCTAGCGATACCTGCACGGTAAAAGTCGTTTGCAGTTCACGGTTGACACGTACATAGTCCGCCATCGCTAGCACGACGAGTGCCGTGTCGCGGGTAGACTCCCACACATGGTTTTGGCGGGTTCGGATAAGCTCCTCAACGATACGGACAGCCATTGGTGCTTTGGGCTTTATCTCAACGTAGGCTTGTAAGATAGTAGCCAACGTCTCTGTCTCGTTGTGATACCAGTACCAGTACTCCTTGGGTTGGGCTATCAGCCTGCCCTGTTTTGCTTCCGCCTGAAGTAACCGCTCTATCTCCGCCAGAACCGTTCGTGCCTTCTCCGGTTGTGGGATTTTGTGTAGAGCAAGTGCCAGCAGAGCGCGTCCATACAGGCTCATTTTGTCGCGTGAGGGGTACAGTGTCTCCACAATACGGGTTTTCACGTTGCCGTCTACTCCTCCCTCCATCGCAAGAACACGCGCCTCAAATGCCGCCCTGTTCAGGTCTTTCTCCTCCGCAAAATGATTTTGCAGGTACTGCACGCCTTTGGAAAGTAGCTCCTCCGGTATCTTCACCTCCGCTTTTTTAGCGAGCCTCAACCCGTACAGAACGTAGGAGGTCATATAGGGGTCGGGCTTGTCGCCAGCCCACCAGCCCCAGCCTCCCTCACGGTACTCCATCTCCTTGAGTCGCGCCCAGCCGTCCTGAATCATCTCCTTCAGCCGCGACTCCTGAAAGACGGGATTGCTCCATCCGTAGCGATGCGTGAGGGGCGGTAGGTGTGTTAGCGTCGTCTGCGGATAGGTGTAAGGGGACGACGTGTTCTCAAGAGCCTCTCTTTCTCGTTTCGCAAGCGCGTCTGCACGTTTTTGCAGGTCACCCAACTTATACCCCATATCCTTCAGGGTTTTGGAGACAATCACGCTCGGCAGGAACCGCGACATGGTCTGCTCAACGCACCCGTAAGGGTAGTCAGCGAGGTAGGGAAGCGTGTCCAGCATCACCCCAATCAGCGAGGGCGCAAGATGCACCACGACGCGAGAGGAGCCTGCCTTGTGGAGCGTTGGGAGGGTTATCGGTATCTTGACCTCAGACTTTCCGCTCAAAAAGCCGCTCTTCGCCTGTGCCTTCTCTACACCGTGTACGAGAACGGGCAGAGTCAACTCGGTAGCATCCGATTCTACGCTTGTGAGGGCGGTCATGCGTACCTTGAGGTTGCCGGGGGCTTTCACTAGCACTGCCCAGTCCACCCGTTTTTCGCCGTTCGCGGGAACCGTTATCTCGATGGAGGGCATTCGGCTTGCGTTGGGGAGGAGGTTCGCGACGAGTTCAGGCTGTGCCCCCTCTAGCTCCAACTGTACTTTTGTAGAGAGATTCTGGTCGTATTTGTTCTGCACAATGGCACTCAAAACGACGGTATCCTTCTCGATAAGGAAGCGCGGTGCTTGGAGGCGCACCTGCAACCGCTTCTGCGTCACGATAGAGGCACTCCCCGAACCTGCTACGCCGTCAACGGTGTTTCCCGCCGTCTTCACCTGCCAGCGTGTCAGGTTTTCAGGCAGGGTAACGGTCGCTTCTGCGCTCCCCTCCGCATCTGTAACGAGAGTAGGTATCCAAAGAGCAGTGTCCGCGAACTTTTTGCGGAGATAGGCAGAGGAGAACTGTGGCAGGCTCTTTCCTTTACTAACCCTGTTATTACCTGGATCTGTCTCTATAGCCTGAGTGGAGTCAACGTATCCAGCTGCCGGCGTACCCCACTGCAATGCCCCCATCATCGGAATTCCTGCAACCCTGCCTCCCCCAAAACCACCGCCACCCCCAAAAAATCCTCTCCTCCTAAAATTGCTTCTGAAACTGCTAATGCGTCCCTGTTCGCTCTCCAACCAGGAAAGAACGCTCTGCCCTGCCTGTCTGGGAAGCTCCTCGAAGGAGAACAACCCTTCGTTACCGTTGCCGTAATAGGTGTCAGAGCTAGAGTCAAGAGAGGACTGATACGAGATAGAGTACTCCTGCACCGGCGTGAAGTCGCCCCATTCGCTGTCGTTGTCCCTTGCGAAATAGCGGCGCCGATTTCGGCTAGTACCCGTGAAGTAGTCCAGCGAAGCGTCCGATACGGCAATACTGAGTTCAGTACGCAGAGGCTTACCGTTGTAGTCGCGCACTTTCACTTTGAAATGCGCCTGCCCTCCCGGCGCATAGTCCGCCTTATCCGATTCCACCGTTACTACCGCCTTAGAACGCCGATTCGAGAAGGAGATGGTTTCAGAACTATCGTACTTGCGCCCGTCTCGAATGACCAGCACCTTTATCTCGAAGCCCGCCTTGTCGGGGTTGATGGGTATCTCCAACTCCTGAACACGCCCTTGTAGGTGTAGCACTCGTGTTGTCTGCCCACTGCCCTGAGTCGCTTGAAAAAAGAGTGCCCAACAGTCCTTCGCAGGTGTGGTCAGCAGAAGGCGGACAGAGTGTTCCGTATCGTACTCCGACCTCTCCGCTACAAGCGAAATACCATTATTCAAATCGCTCTCTTCCAGCCCCGCGCCGACGACGAGGAGGGTATTCGGTGAGGACTCAATGCGTCTGCCGCCCTCCGCCTTGAACTGTATCTCGTATTTTCCACCCCGCGCAGGAGTCCAGCGGAGAGTTGTAGTGCCCTCTTTTACTATGCGTAGTGCCTGTTGGTAGACGGTGGTTCTACGCCTATCCTGAACGCGCTGAATCACCGCTTGCCCCGTCACAACAAGAGGCGATTCGTCGTTTGCAGTAGCGCGAATCGTAATCTCTAACGGAGAGCCGATACGCCCATACCGCTGAGAGAGGTCGGTGAAGGCACTCCCCTCACTCCTGTCTACATTCACCGTACCGCTCCCCTCAATGACGCGGCGGCTCGAATCCTGCGCTTGCACTGTGAGCGTGATACTACTCCCCCATCTCCACTCCGGAGCGTCGCGATCTTTTAGCAACACCGCAGTGTCAAACGGCAGAGCCGCTTCGCCCTGCGCGTTCGTGTAGAGGACACCCTGCTCTAGTATCCCGTTCTGACTTGCGCTAGCGCGGCTAGCATACCTACCCGCTGTCCAGTCGAAGCTCATACCTCTGGAGTATCCATAGTAGGGAGATTGGAGAGCCATCTGATAGGCGATTTTCGCGTTGGGAACCCCGCCGCCCGCGTAGTAGGAGACCTTGACCTTGAACGTGCCCTTTTTGCCAAGTGCGACTCTCTCTGCCTCTGTGGTCACTTTTACCTCGAACTCAGGCTTTTTATACTCCTCAACCTTGAAGCCGACATCCTGCCCATAGCGGCGTACCCCCTCCGCGAGTGTGATAGTGTAGCCGCCCAGAGCGGCTCGATTGGGTAGCGGTATCTCCCCGTGAACGCTCCCGAACTCGTTCGTCACCGCCGCAGTATGCGCTATCTCCTCGTTTTTCGGGTTCGTGACAACCACCTCCACTGCTCTCCCTGCGATAGGTCGACAGGCTCGCCCCTGCGGTTTTGTGACCACAAGGCGATAGTAGACCGTCTGCCCCGGACGATATATCTTCCTATCCGTCACGCCGAACAGCTGGATGTCCGCCTCCGCTTCACGCACATACTCCCCAAACGAGCTGTAGGTTATGTCGCGCCCAGAAACCGTCCAGCAGGTTCTGAAACTGCTGCTGTCTCCCGTCCATCTACAAAGTCCTTCCCTATTCGTGAAGAGCTTTTGAAGTTTTTTGACAACTACGCCCTCTGTATTTTCAAGGAACCCGCTAACGAATACAGGTTGATTCGCAAGGGGCTTACCGCTCTTCGCGTCGGTCACATAGGCATAATAACTGTTTCCGTTGGAGGAGGCTATGAGGACACGCCCTGTAATGTGTAGCACGTGGGCAGTGCGCTTAGTGCCATTGGAAGCCACAAGCACATAGTAGCCGCCCTCTTGTGTGGGAACCGTAATTTCGGTTTCGGCAGGAGCCTGTATGGAGTGAGACTTGACAGGCAGACTCCACCTTTTCAAGAGAGTCGCTCCCTCTCGCACAAGAGCCTGTTCTGGTCTCCCCTCTCCCTGTCCATTTTCTTGAAACATATTTTGAACAAACCAGGGGTTCTTCCAGTTTTGGCTATTTCCGCTCTTATCCACCCACTTTTCCATAGGAATACGGTAGAGGGCGCACTGTAAACTGGGCACATTCCGAGAGCGTACCCATACCGAATTTTTGGTGTTGGTAAGCATAACTTCTCGGTTGTACTCGTAGTCGGAGTTTTTGCTGGCAGGCTTAAACCTCTCTATCTCTGGTGCGTAAATGGCTTTCAGGAGTGCTTTCGCGATTTTGGTTATTTCCGTATTGGGTTTCGCCTGCAAAACGGTTTGCGTCTGTCGTGCGGCATCTTCAGGCTTACGCGCCTCCATGAGCAGTTTCCCCAACTGAAGGCGTAGAAGGTTGTGTTCGGGGCAGGGAGGGGTTGTTCGCAAACACTCCTCCAGTAGCGGAATCGACTTCCAGCTCTCATAGGGGTAGGGCTTTTTCGCCTCTTGCCTGTCTTGCGGATAGGGTTTTAACGCTTCGTGGTACGCATCCAACCATACCGCTTCGTCGTAGTAGGCGTTTATACGGTACTTACGAAGCGCAGGAGCGTCTCCTGCAAGCCGCTTTATCTGCTCATAGAGGTAGAGCCGTTTGTGGGGTTGACTCCATTTCGGGCTGTAGACCGCCTCTGTATTGATGGGAGCGTTGTCTACAGCGGGGTCGCCATCGCGTTCATACTGCCCCGTCGAACTGTTCATAAGATAGAGGAAATCTACATTGAGCAGTATCTCCTCTTCTGCCAGCCCCGCCCGACTCGGCAGAGAGCAGTAGCGTGTTCGCGCCGCCTCCAATGCGTCGTAGGCGTGCCCGATGTCAATCCGACTCGCCTCCTCGTTCTCCTCCCATACCGCACGGTCATTGAGGCGTTTTCCCTCCTCCGACAGGTCTCGAAACAGCTTGTCTCCGCGCTTCACCCCTGTATGCGGCAGTATCCAGTAGATTCGCCCTAGTAGCGTTAGATAGCGTGCCTCCCACACCGTTTTGGGATACTTCTTAACAAGGGCGAGAGTCGCCTTGAGCGCGGTCTGCCCCGGCTTGATGTGCATAAGGCAGACGGTAGAGCGATACTCTACCTCCTTTTGGCGCGATTCAGGGATTTGTCCCGCCTTCGTTGCCTCACTATAGCCTTTGTACGCCTGAGAATAGGCACGCTTGAGATAGTGAGCATCAGCAGAGGTGAGCGTGTCTGCAAACGTCGGCGCGAGGGCGCAGAACGAGAACAGGCAGACCAGAGTGAGATAGAGCGCGTTTTTCATGTTAGAAAGCTCCTCCTAAAGGAGTGTTCGGGTATAGATTACAAAGCGTGCAGATAGTTCATTAGACGGGAGGCGTAGGGCTTAGTTACGCCTTGTCTCATCATCGCTGTCTGAATACACCGTGTCTTCTTGTGACAGTATACCAACGCATCGTAAACCTATCGTAAACAATGGGCGGAATGTGCAGGAATTTTCGAGAAAGACGCGAATAGTGAGATGTCGGTTGAATCGCTCCCCACTCTGTTAGTGACGTAGTAAAGCAGAAGGGTTCACCGCATCTCAGAGCCTATCTTTGAAAACATCTTTATAGGCAAGAATCCCTGTTTTGAAAAAGCCGGCTGAGTGAACAGGGGTAAGAACATCGCCAAAAGTTGTATAATGTCGAGTGAGTGATGGCAAAAGCCCAAACCGTATCTTGTTTCGCTTCCATGTTAGGAGACCCCCACTGTGAAATCGTTCCGAACCACGCGCTGGCTACTTATCGCTACCCTGTACTACCTCTTCCCGACGTTCGCTCATGCTGATAACTGGAACCAACCTGCGGGTCCCAACGGAAACTGGTCGGCACGCGGCAAAAATCCCCCCTTAGAGTGGAGTGTGAGTACCAGTAAAAACATCCTATGGCGTGCCGCACTCCCCGAAGAAGGGCAGAGCGGCATCGCAGTATGGGGAGACCGCCTTTTCCTGACCACCATGAAACCCCTGCCCAACGCGAACGCCCCCAAACAGGGGCACGACGTGGTAGGGTACTGCTTGGATGGCAAAACAGGCAAGGTACTCTGGACGGTAGACCTCCCCGGTACAGAAGAGGTCGACTATGCCTATGGGTTCAGCGACTCGACAACCCCCTCGCCTGTCACAGATGGAAAACACGTCTGGTTCTTCAACTCAAGCGGCTCAGTAGGGTGCTGGGACTATCGCGGAAAGCAGGTCTGGCTCAGACGCTGGAAGCCCACCGCAGACCGTCCTTTCAACAAGCAGTTCGAGCCGATTCTATTTGCCGACACCCTCATCACGATGGAACCGCGTGAGGCAGGCGACCCTCTACGTGAAAAAGACCCTTGGAACTACCTCAAAGGTCTCGATAAGCGAACGGGGAAAGTGGTATGGATTTCAGAAGACAGCCTCACCCACTACAACACCCCCCTGTTCGGGCACACTGCCGATGGCACTCCCGCCATCTTACAAGGGCGCGGAGGCTACCACGACGTGCCGGAAACACCGATAGGCTTGACGCTCACCAACCTTGCAGAGGGGCAGGAGGGGCGGTCTCTCTGGCGATTTGAGGGGAGCGGGAAAGCCCTCTACACAATGCACTGGGATAAAAAATACGCCTACTGGTTCCCACAAGATACGCCCACGCATCAGGTTGTAGACACACTAACGGGTAAACTTGTCAAAACACAGTCGCTTTTAGAGAAAGTAGACTACCGCTACTACGATGCAAAGGCAGGTACATACCGCCTTGAGAGCGGCATTAATCTAACCAAACAGAACCCCTCTATCCGCGTCTTTCCTGCTTGGTTCAGCAACGTAGTGGTGGGTGACTACCACTATTTCCTCTGCTTTACCGACCCTACCCAACACCTAGGTCCCCCTTACTGCGTGGGGCGCGTGAATATCAAGACGGACAGAGTAGAGTATCTCGAACTGCCCGTGCAGGTCTACCGTGAAGGAGTAAAAAAGGAGCGGCTTGTCTGGCACGAGCCTCAACCCTCCTCCACCGTCAACTCACGCGGAATAGATGTAGCCGGTGACCCCCGTTCGCGTAGAGACGGCTGGTTCTGGTGTTTTCTGGGTAGCCCCACCGTCGTCAACGACAAAATATACTTTACGACCATGCTCGGCGTAACCTACGTAATAGACGGAAAGGCGAAAACTCTCGACCAGAACGCTCTGCTTGCTGTCAACGACTTGGGCAAGCCCGGACAGACGTGGAGCCTCAACTCTATCAGTTATACCAACGGAAGACTGTACCATCGGAGCATGAAAGAGGTCGTATGTATCGGCACTCGCTAAAGGGTTATGCCGAGTTTGTAAGGGACTTACGAAGGAATAAGTGTTCCATTTAAAAACCAGAGTAACTACTCACGCTTCCCTCTTCGACATATTTTCCTGAAAACGCCTGCTTGCCCATTCGGGAAAATGGCGGTTTTTAAGAAACTTTTGGGATTAGGGACAAAAGTTTCTTGTTTTATGCCACTTTCTCGTTCGGGAAAATGGCGGTTTTCAGGAAACTTTCCGCAAAAACGGAGCGTGAGTAGTTACAA
>JAPLCR010000188.1 GCA_026392135.1 Armatimonadota bacterium | reverse complement strand
AAGCAGAACAGGCGCGTGTTTCCCATCCGTAAGTAGAAACGATACTCTCGCGTATCCGTTGCCACAATGCGCTTGTCGGTAAGGTCATAAAGCGATGTAGGGGAGGGGAAGCGCACAGAGCGTTGCCCATCTTTAACGGCGTGAATCATCATCCAGCCGTTCCCAACAAAGAAAATATCATCCCCTACAGGAACCCAGCAGTGGACTCCCGCATAGTGGCAGATACCCCGCAGAAGTTCTGTGTTCAGAGTCGGTTCACCCACGAAAATAGAGCGCCACGTTCCCAAATCACGTACTGCAAGAGACGTAAGCCCCGAACCTTGATACTCAGCAAGTACCTGCGCGTTCGTATCCTCTACATGGTAGGAGGGATTGAGGCGTTCACGGGTTCCAAACTCCCGATTGGTAATGCGCTCAGTCAAGACATGGTGCGGGTTAATAATACGCGAACCCACCTCCGAATTCCACTCCTGCTGACGCAGAGTGATCCCGATGGTGTCGGCTACTGACTCCTCTAGCCCGCTTCCAATCGTAGGGCGCTCCTCGCAGGAGTTAGGCGCATTGAGCCAGACAAGAGTCTTGTCTCCGCCATGTAGTTTCTCCTTTATCGCTGCCCGCTGAGGAGTGGTCAAGCGGTAAGGATTCAGGAACAGGTAGAGTTTGCTGTCTGTAGGGAAGTCTGCGTGCGTTACATCTTCCTGTAGGTAGATGCCATACGATACGCCCGCACACTGCAAGAGGTCGCGCACTCCATTGGTGAATAGACGAAGATGGCTCTCTCCTTTTTGAATGTGGAGGAGGCTTTTTTCATCTATAATGGCAATCACGTCCGGGGCTGTAACGCTGTTCTGCTTGTGAAGAGAGTTGTGGAAGTAGTCCGCAAAATTGCCAATCTTCTCCCAGAGTGCCTCTTCGTCTAACCAGCCTTCGCCCCACAAGTCCATCCAGCCTATCCCAGTGTTCAGGGTAAGCGATTTGCCCATCGCCCTCTGGTGCGCCTGCTCTGTTGAGAAGCGGTCGTTCAAGCGCGGGTTGTAGTCGTCCTGCTGAGACTGTGCAGAGGCGAGGTAGGTCTTGGTGTCGTCTTCCGAAAGCCAAAGCTTCTTATGTAAAAGAATGGAGTGAACGGGTGCAGGAAAACTCGCCGCCCCGCCGGGCTTCCTGTCGCGATAGGAGGGCGGTCCACAAAGTATGTCGATATGAGGAGACTGTAGCAACTGCCCTAGCGCGAGGTGTCCGCTATACCCATGCCCAAACTCTAATGTGTAGCCGTAGCAGACGGAGACGAGCGACTGGTAGTACGTCGCCTTTTTAATAACCCTTGCAAGCGAGGTGATGCGTAGCGCGGTACTGTCAGAGGTGAACTCATAGAAGTCAATATAGCGACGTTCGCGGCGTGTCTCGAAGAAAGTACGTATCGCATTCGATTTTGTAAAGGTAGGCGGAATATCCGCAGTATGGAACTGTACAGAGCCATCATGCCATGCCGACCTTAGCCCAACGATATTGTCTTGATACTTTGTGCGAAGCCAGTCGCGGAAAGCGTCGCGGTTGGCGGTGCTTCTGTCATAGCCCTGGTCAACAGGCTGGAACCACTCCGCTCTTTCTAGATGATACCCGCAGATACGACCGCCCCACGACTGCGCGGAGACGTGTTCAATGAGGGTGAGCAGAGAGCGCTCTACCTCTTTCCAGAATCGGTCGCTGGTCAGGGACGGGTCGCCGCTAGGTTCGCCTTCGTAGTTTGCCATATCGTGCGGATATTCGCGTCGCCATCCCTTTGCAGGCAGAATAGCGATGCGAGGCAGGATATATCCCTGTGGGTCGGCTTCGAGGAGTGCACGCACACGGTTATCGAAGTCGTCCAACATGGAGCTGTCTTCAATCAGCGGGCAGGGCAGTTCGATAAGCGTCGAGTGGATATGCACGCCAGAACGAGCGGCACGCCGTACCTCTGAAAGCACTTTTGGGCGGCTGTTCGCATCGTCCAAGTTACCGAAGAAGAGAATAGGGGGGGGTGACGATGTTGTTAATACGGATCTCAGGAACGCCGTTACGGAACAGAAGATGCGCCCCTACGGTGGTGTCTATAGGTGGAATCTCTTCGATGACAGGCACGGCAATCCTTGCAACGACTGGCTCCGCAAGAACTTCAATCTCTACAGGCTCTTCCTCTACTGCTGCCCACTTATTTCCTGTTTTAGAGCGGTTCCTACGCCTGTTGCGTCTTGGACGCTTATCACCAAGTAGTGAGGAATCTTCCTCACTCTCTTCAGTAGTCTCCTCACCAACAGGCTCTGCCGCTATCGGTTTCACTTCGGTGGGCGCAGAGGCTTCAATGGGAGGTTGACCAAATACATCTGGTCTGGGTCCGCGTCTTCGCCGTCTACGTGAGGACGGAGAGGGCGAAGAGACCTCTTCAGCAGGCGGAGTACCCTCCGATTGCGTCTCCAAAGAGGGCTCTTCCTCAACGAAAGGTGCCTCCTCTGTCACGGCTTCGGGTGCTTGCCTACCCCTGCCCCGCGAACTTCTGCGGCGCGACGGTCTGGCAGGAGAGGAATCGAGAGGTTCAGCAGGGGCAAGAGGCTCCGCGGCTACCTCTGTAGAAGTCACCTCTGCCTCTTCTGGCTCTGTCGTCTCAATAACAGGAAGCGAGGTCGCCTGCACTTTGCTTCGACGGGAGGGGCGTGTGTTTGCGGTAGGGGCAGGAGTCGTCTCTGCACCCTCCTCAAGGGAAGGCGGCGTTGCTTTAGGGGCAGTGCGCCGCCTACGCTCCGGTTTTGGGGGCGCACTCGCTGGCGGATCTGGTTCCGGTACGCTCTCAGTGATAGAGGCTTCTATCGGAGGATCTTGGGTTATCACCGCTTTGGGGCGGCGGGTAGAACGCCTAGGCGTT
>JAPLCR010000347.1 GCA_026392135.1 Armatimonadota bacterium | reverse complement strand
GAACAATTTAACTAGAGAGAGTCCCTTAACAGACTGTTAAACTCCACTTTTCTGAAAGGCTTTATTAGTAATGCCCAACTCAAAACACGTTATTATTTTTGGTATGGACGGTTGCAGACCCGACGCGCTCGTCGAAGCCAAAACGCCTCACATCGACAGGCTAATTCGTGAAGGCGCGTTCGCCCCTACAGCTCAGACGGGAGTTATCACAATAAGTGGTCCCGGCTGGTCGGATATGCTCACGGGAGTATGGGGTGCAAAGCATGGCGTAACCGACAACTCTTTTGAGGGTGCGAACTACGAACAGTATCCACACCTTTTTCAACGCCTGAAAGAGAAAAACCCCTCACTCGTGACTGCCTCTATCGTGAACTGGAAACCTATCAACGAGCAGATTCTACGTAGTGCTGACCATGCCGTAGGCACGGGGAGCGATGCAAAAGTCTGTGAGGAGACGGTTCGATACCTACAGTCTGCCACCCCTAATGTCACCTTTCTTCAACTTGATGATGTAGATGCGGCGGGACACAAACACCGCTATGCTCCAGACGTACAGGGCTACCTCGACTCTATTGCATGGAACGATTCGCTTATTGGAGAGATATGGGGCGCGATTCTGGCACGCACAAACTACGCTGAAGAGGACTGGTTAATTTTGGTAAGCACTGACCATGGCGGAACGGAGTACGGACACGGGCAGAATATCCCAGAACACCGTACTATCTTCGTGATAGCGCACTACAGTGATGGAACCCACCTCGAATTTCCTGCCGAAGTAAATATTGTAGATATTCCTGTACTAGTAGCACGGCATCTGGGTGTGGAGATTGACCCCGATTGGAATTGGGATGGCAATCTGGCTATCGCATAGGTAACAGGTTACTGTCCACAGACACCCCTCTCCGAAGCGCAGAGGGGTTGCCTCATAGGCGGTTTTACCCCTTCTATTGAACTCTCTCGAAATAACACTGCATACCTACCTCCAAGTCTACCGATAATCTCTGTGTAGAAAGAGCTTTTACGGCTCTTCATTCTGTTACACAGAGGTTATCGGTAATGCGTCGTTTCCAATTCCGCCTAGAGAGTGTTTTGCATCACCGTACCCTTATTGAAGGGCAAAAAGAGCAGGAGTACGTGAAGACGCAGAGTAGCCTACTCGTACTAGAGAGAAAACTCTCCCACCTACAACAGGTACACGAAGAGGTTTTACAAGGACGCGGCGGGGCGGCGGGCGAACACAGTTTCGATATTCACGCTATTATGAACTGTGAGCGTTACCTTGCCTCTCTGGTTCAGCGTATCGAGAGTGTGGAGCGCGAAGTAGAGGCTGCCCGCATTGTGATGGTAGAGGCGCGATTGGCAATGGTGAAGGCTCGTCAAGAGCGAGAAGCTGTTACTAAACTACGGGCACAAGCCCACACTGAGTACCTTATAGAAGAGCAAAAGCAGGAGCAGGATACGCTCGATGATTTGGCTACTCTACGTTTCAAACGGTCACAGCGAGTGGCTTGAGTAGTGCCGCTTACGTAGAGGGGATATGAAGATGCTAGAGAGTGTTGAGAGAATAAATGCACGAATTCAGGAGATTCAGGCGCGAATCTCCTCATTTCAAGCTACACCGCCGCCCAAACCCCAAACAGGTGCGGACACGCTGTCGTCTGTTCTGCCTAACGGGGCTAAATCGCCGAGTGTCAATGTAAACCTTCCCTTTTCGCCGCCTCGCCCCTTTGATCTAACGCTCGCTCAGGCGCAGGGGCGCGTTCAGCTGCGGAAAATGGACGAAACCCTTACCAGTGTTCCTGCTAACATAGAGGCACTCGTTCACAAGTATGCTACTCAGAATGGGCTACAACCCGAACTGGTTCGCGCCGTAATTCAACAGGAATCGGGTGGGAACCCGCGCAGTGAATCGGTTGTGGGTGCTATGGGCTTAATGCAGCTGATGCCGGAAACGGCGAAGGGGCTGGGGGTTCAGAACGCTTTTGACCCCGAACAGAACATTGCAGGGGGGACACGTTATCTTGCGGGGCTTATGAAGGAGTTTGGTAACGACCTTCCACGCGCCCTTGCCGCGTACAACGCGGGACCTAATGCAGTACGCAAAGCAGGAGGAGTGCCAAACTTCCCTGAAACGCAGAACTATGTACGTAAAATTATGAGCATGGTTGAGAATGCGAGGATTAGATAGCGATGGCTAATTCAAACCGAGAAGCACCCGCCAAACCCAAAAAGAAGAAGCGGATACTTCTGCGTATTTTTGTAGCGGGGATGTTTTTGGGAGTTCTCTCTCTGGGTGCCGTGTATGGATTGGCAAAATTTGGACTGGTAAGCCTCCCTGCCAGCCCAGCCCTCACTCCGCTGTATGCCAAGATCGGTCTGAAGCCAAAACAAGTTGCGAAAACAGCCCTCCCCGACCCGCTTTCAGAAGAGAAGCACAAGCTCTCTGTAATGCGTGAGTCGCTTCAAAAAGAGCGTGCTGATTGGGAACGACTTAAACAGGCGAGTACAAAAAAGGCGGAGGAGGCTCCTGCGAAGACTCCCACTCCTGTGCAAAACAGCGTTGACCCCAAAGCATTGGCGCGTATGGCGATGGTCTATGAAGAGATGCCGATAGAGAAGCTAAGCAAGATTTTTGCCCTGCTTCCAGATGACGAGGTGATTCAGCTCTTGCGCCGTATGGAGGAGAAAAAGGTTGCGGACATACTCGCAGCAGAGAAGCCCGTCCGCGCCGCACACTTCTCTCTTGTCCTCTCGAAATCTCCTAAAGAGACGGCAAGCACAAAATAACCCCCCTTTAGTCAATACCTTCGCCAACGGATGGCTTGAAATCTCATCTGGCGGGGTAGTTTTTGGTGTTGTTCCTCTTGTTTTCGG
>JAPLCR010000624.1 GCA_026392135.1 Armatimonadota bacterium | reverse complement strand
CACCGAACGACTGGAACACAAGCGCAGGATTCTCCGACTTAGCTGGAGATGGATGGCTCGACCTTGTAGTCTGTAGGTATCTCGACTTCACGGCGAAAAGCAAACAGTACTGCGAATACCCCGACCCAACGGGCAAGCAGATTTCAACGGCGTGCCCACCTCTCTACTACCCTTCACAGTCTGCGCGAATGTTTCGGAATCGGGGCAAAGGGGTGTTTGAGGAGAAGACTTCACAGCTTCCCACGCCTCACGGCTCCAGCTTAGGCATCGGCTTCGCAGATTACGACGACGACGGACGCATGGACTTCTATATCGCGAACGACGCACAACCGGGCGACCTTTATCATAATGAAGGTAATTTTCACTTCACTAATGAAGGGGTGCGAAGCGGCACAGGCTACAACCAAGAGGGGCATGAGCAGGCGGGTATGGGGGTAGACTGGGGCGACTACAATCAGGATGGGAAACTCGACTTGGTAGTCACCACCTTCGACAACGAGCCCAAAAGCCTCTATCGTAATCTCGGACAAGGAGCCTTTGCCTACTCAAGTTTCAATGTCGGCATCGGCGACATAACCAAAAGCCGACTCGCGTTTGGGGTCTGTTGGTTCGACTATCTGAACAGCGGCTACCCCGGTCTAATAATGGCAAACGGTCACGTTCAAGACGCTATTGGGAAGATACGCCCTCCCGCTACCTACGCCCAGCCCCTCAGCCTCTTCCGCAATCAAGAGGGTAAAGCGTTCCAGATGGTAACCACGGAGGGGGGAGAGGCACTTCAAAAGCCCATTGTAGGACGTGCCCTAGCAGTAGGCGATTACGACAACGATGGTCGCATGGATGTACTCATCGCGGATGCTGAGGGGCGTCCTCTGCTTCTGCACAACGAAAGTAAAGAGCCTAGTAGCTGGATAGGCTTCCGCCTAAAAACTAAAGGACGCTCCGCTATTGGGGCACGGGTCACACTAAAGACAGATAAGGGCGTGCGTGTAGCAGAATCGCAATCCTGCCGCAGCTATCTCTCGGCGTGTGATACACGAGTCCATTTCGGACTTGGCAGTACACAAAACATTACTCAGGCTACAATTCGCTGGGCAGACGGCAAATCCCAAACAGTTTCTGCACCGCAGTTAAACCAGTACACTACTATTGAGGAGAAATAACCCTAATGAATCGGAGAGGCTTTTACGCACTTCTTCTCTGCACTCTAAGCCTCGTTGCAACGGCTTGTAATAGCGGTAAAAGCAAAGATGCTACGTCCGCACCTACGCCTAACAAGCCTGTCCCAGAGGTCTCCCTTAAAGGTGGTGCCTTTGAGGACGCTACTGCGGGGGCAGGGATTCAGTTCGTCTACTCCAACGGAAGAGATGAATCCTATCGTATGGTAGAGACCACCCCCGGCGGCTGTGCTTGGCTGGACTATAACAAGGACGGTTTTCAAGATATTTTTCTTCTTCAGTCGGGATACGCGCCCGGAAGCAAAACGACAGGGAAACGCCCCCCTTGCGCCCTCTATCGTAACAAAGGAGATGGAACTTTCGAGGACGTGACGGAAGAGGCAGGTATTGGCAAGATCGATCAGGGGTATGCACAGGCGGTAGCAGTAGGAGACTACGACAACGACGGGGTTTCCGATATCTTTATTACCGCCTACGCCGGCAACCACCTCCTCCATAACGACGGCAAGGGGCATTTTACGGATACCGCTGCCGTTGCGGGAGTATCCGATACAGACAAGGGAGTACGCTGGTGTACTGGCGCAACTTGGGTTGACTACGATAGAGACGGGAAACTCGACCTCATCGTTCTCCGCTACTGCCCATGGACACCAGAAACCGACGTTGCCTGCAAGAATAATCAGCAAAAACGTACCTACTGCTCTCCTGAAATGTATACGGAAGGAAGACCGCGCCTCTATCACAATGAGGGAAGCGGGAAGTTTGCAGATGTAACGGAGAAAATGGGACTGGATACGAGCCGTGAGACAGGAACCAAAGACCGAATCAAAGGGCGTTTGCTAGGTGTACTCACCATAGACTACGATCAAGATGGCTGGACAGACCTCTATATCACGGGCGATATTACGCCCAACCTCCTGCTCCACAACCTCAAAGGAAAGGGATTTCAGGAGTTAGGGGTAGAAACCAACGTCTCCTATGGAACCGACGCAACTCTCCTATCAGGGATGGGCGTGACGGCGGGCGACTACTCCCGCAATGGCTGTCAGGCTATCGTTGTCACCAACTTTAGCGGACAACCCAACTCGCTCTATCAAGGAATGCCCGGAGGAATCTTTGAAGACAGAACCTATCCCTCCGGTATTGGCGCGGCAAGCCTCAACTACCTTGCTTGGGGGGTGGAGTTTCTTGACTACGACAACGACGGTTTTCTGGATTTAGTCGTTGGAAATGGGCACGTAGACCCCTATATCGCGGATGTCACCCAGAACGTAACCTATGCAGAGCGAAAACTTCTGCACCATAACAAAGGCAACGGCACATTTGAAGAGATAGAAGGAGACCTGGGTGCGTTACGCGAAGAGCGAGTTACGCGAGGGCTTGCAGTAGGCGACTACAAGAACGATGGGAGCATAAGTGTTCTCGACAATGCCCACAATATGCCAGCGCGGCTCTATCGTAACGTAAAGCCAGGAGGCAACTTCGTCACGATACGCCTAGAAGGAACGAAAAGCCCGCGCGATGGCTCTGGTTCGCTCGTATGGGCAACATCAGGCGGCACGCGCCAACTCATTGAGGTTCGGAACACCTCCAGCTACGCCTCTTCTAGTGATATACGCGCCCATTTCGGGCTTGGAAAGCAGGCGGAAGCCGACAAAATCGAAGTGCGCTGGTCAAGCGGCACAAAGCAAGAGTTCAGCCACGTCAAGGCGGGGCAGTTCTACTCTCTAAAAGAGGGCGGCTCCTTGATACCCGACCCCCTGATTAAACAAAAGCCATGAAGCGCGGAGTTGCTGTTTTAACTATTCTCTTCCTAACAGTCACCGGCTGGCTGGTAGCCACGCCGAGTGGTCGGCAGTGGAGGTTACAACGCACCTCCGTCGCCGACCTCACGCTACTTGCCGTTGCACAACCGCAAGACTCCGCAGTAGCAGAGGCTCTTACCGCCAAACTCATCCGCGAAGCCAAATTTGAAGATGCCGCCACGATATACGCGGCATGGGCAGCTGCCCTACCTGCCGCCTCTCTGCCCCTCCAGAAGCAGGGAGAGGCACTGATAAGGGCGAATAGGTTCTCCGATGCAGTTCCTATACTGGAGAGTGCATTCCAAAGAGACAACACGAACGTAGAGGCACTAGCACAACTCGGATACGCGCACTTTCTTGCGGGAGAGAGAACCCAGGCGGAGGAGAAGGCAGACAACGCGCTTGGTATCCAACCAAACAGCTCCAGCGCAAATGCCGTCAAAGCGTTTGTCTTTGCCGAGCGGCACCAGTTTGCTTCTGCAAAAGAGAGCCTCCAAAAAGCGGACGCTACCCAACTCAATACGACCCTCTATGCCAGCGCAAAAGGCTTCGTTGCAGATAAAGAGGGAGATACAACGGCAGCAATTCTAGCGTTTCTGGAAGCGGTTCGGTACGACGAAAACAATGGGCAGGCGTGGACGTGGCTTGCAGGAGTTCAAATCCGCACAGCCAACACACCTGAAGCCTTCGCAAAAGCCTCAGAGTGGCTTCAAAAAGCAGCGGCACTTCTACCTCATGCCTCCGTAGTTCCCTACTCTTATGGGCTATTGGCGTTCAAACAGGGCGACTACCCTGCCGCCGCCGTACAGTTTCAAAACGCACTGAACCTAAACCCAAACTCTACCGAAACCCTCTATCAACTCAGCCTTGCTCTCGAACTAGCAGGGCGCAAAGCAGAGGGCACAAGTGTTCGCAAACGCTTTGAGAAGATGAGCGCGTACCAGAGAGACATCAACAACCTCCAAATCCAAATAGGGCACGATGCCCAAAATATCCTACTCTGGAAAAAAATGCTGAGAATGGCACAGGCGAATGAAGACCGCGAACGCATACAACTCGCCCAAGACCGTATTTCCAAACTCTCTCTAAACCCCTAAACCCTGAAAAGGAACGCTGACTTGACCAAAAAAGCCTCCAATTTCATCACCATAGCCCTTGCTCTCGTAGGCGCGGGTATTACCTCCCTGCTAACCTATAAGCACTTCGTGCCGGAAATCAGTTTAGGCTGTAGTGCCTCTGGCGGTTGCGGAAGCGTTCTATCGAGCTACTACAGTCATGTAGGACCCATTCCTACCTCGCTTATCGGGCTAGGAATGTACCTTACGATTATTGGCATCTGCCTTGCTAGGCACAAACGCTTAAAAAGTGCCCCCGCACCTCTCACCGCGGCAGACATGGATGACACGGAACCCTCTGCCCAACCAATCATTCCTGGGCTTACACCGCTTAATAGGTTAGTGTGGGGATTGGCAACAGTGGGAGTACTCGTCTCATGGACGCTACAGTACGTCTCTATATCCATGCTTCACAGCCTATGCCCCTACTGCCTCTCCTCCGCTATCACGATTACGCTTCTCTTTTTGTTCGCATCAAAGGACTTTTGGCTTGAAAGACGAACTTTAGATAGCGAGCAGAAGTTAGTTATCGGAGTGATAGGAGCGGTGATGCTGTGCGGAGTACTGGTCTATCTCCCTAAAATAGCAGAGTTCATAGGAACACCGCTACCTAAGCCAAAAGAGAACCCTGAAGCCTTTGCAAAAAATGTTATTCGCCCCACCACACATATTAAAGGCGACCCCAAAGCCCCCTTAACCTTGGTGGAGTTTGCGGATTTGCAGTGTGATTCCTGTAAGCGCGGCTACCCTAAAATAGAAGCGTTTATAAAGTCACACCCAAAGCAGTTCCGATATGCCTTTAGGCACTGCCCACTCTCCATTCACCGTATGGGCTTTGCCGCCGCTGTAGCGGCAGAAGCCGCAGGAAAACAGGGTAAGTTCTGGGAGATGGTATCGGCTCTCTTTCTACGGCAAGAGCTTTTCAATGCTCCCATGTTCAACGAATCTAGCTTTACAGACATCGCGAAGGAGTTGGGGTTAGATGCCAACCGCTTCGAAGCAGACCTGAAATCCAACGAAATAAAGGACATTGTAGTAGAGTCCTCTGAAGATACAAAAGATGGAGGGATCACTGCTACCCCCAGCTTTGTTGTTATAAAAGGCAGTAAGCTCTGGAAGTTTAACGGAGCAGAAAAACTCTTCAATGCTCTCGAAGACAAAACCCACGAAATGTACCGCTAAGGTAAATGCCATGAAACTACGCTCACTACCCTTATCAGGCTATTTCGCGCTTCTGTTTTGCGTTCTGCCCGGCGCGATACTACTGCTTACCGCGTGCGGTAAGCAAGGGGCAGAATCCATCTCGCCTACTCCTGCAAAGCCTATTGTCAGCACCTTTGTGGGTGATGCTGACTGTAAAGAGTGCCATAAAAAGGAGATTGAAGCCCATCAGAACACCCGACACGCCCATGCTCTTCGCCTCGTGAACGATGAGAGTATGAAGGGTGATATGCCCGCCGCAGGCGACCTTACGGGGACTCCATTCCAGTGGGAGAAGCTACCGAACGGATATGGGTTTGGCTTGGCAAATGAGGCAAGCCGCCCTATGCACCTTGCATTCGGGTCAGGGAAGAGCGGTATCGCGTTTCTTGCCGCTATGGGCAATGAGGCTATGGCAGAGGCACACTTGAGCTACTACCCGCCCTTACGTAAGTGGTTTGTTACGCCGGGGCAAGCGAGCCTCCCGCCTAACACACCCGGTAATCTCATCAAGAGAGAGGGCGCGTTGCAGTGCTTGGGCTGCCATACCTCCACCGTACCCGAAAACACACTCCTGCCAGAAGAGAAGCTTTTGGGGGTACGTTGCGAGTCGTGTCATGGTGCCGGCTCTATCCACATAGATGCCATGCGGCGTAAAGACAAAGCGGCAGACAACTACGAAAAGATGGGAACGTGGGGGGCAGGAAAATTGAATGATGCCTGTGGGCGTTGTCACCGTACCGCAAAAGATGTAGAGACCAAGAGCTTAGATGGCACTCTCACCGACAAATTTCAGGGGTTTGGTATCTCTCAAAGCAAGTGCTTCCAAAAAAGCGGTGACAAACTCTCCTGCATCGTTTGCCACGACCCGCACACCGATACACCCCAAAAATCAAGCCCCTATATCGCCGCGTGCCTACGCTGTCACTCTGTGGGAGGTAGCTCTTCTACGGCGAAACCCGCGCTCATGCAGTCTAAAATCTGCCCCGTCAACGCTAAAGACGACTGTATCAAATGCCATATGCCTCTGCGTTCACGACCACTTTTCGAGGGTTCACCGCGCCGTATTGCCGACCACTTTATCCATATTGAGCGCAATAAAGACAAGCCGCAATAAAGCCAGCCCTCATCCTACTCCTAAGACAAATCCTTCTCCCAGAATTTGGGAGAGGGGCTTGTCTGGAAAGTGGTCAGGCTAAGGTTTGAGATAGGAATTGAGAGCGATTGTGCTCTCTACCTATACTGCAAGGCTTCCACACTGACCCACCCACCCCATCCCAACCCTTACCCCTTCACAAGGGGAAGGGCGAATGCCCAGAATTCAAAGCCTTTCGCAACTCCTCACAAGTTGTCGGAGAGCGGGAGCATCTAAGTCTCCCCTTTGCCTCTCTTTCTCCTGCCCTGTTTTTTAAGGGTAGGGTGGGGCGCATTGTGAGGGGGTGGCTGGGTCAATGCGATAAACCTCCCGCCATCTGTCCGCCCATGAACTTTGGCAAGGAGAGGGTTAGGGTGAGGTGGATGAGTAGAACAACTACTCTTTAGTGGGAGCCTCAAACAGGACATCCGATAGTTCGTCGTCTAGCTTCACCTTCTGAACGGTGATGACAATGTTACCCTCGTTGGGAGTAGTGATGAACGTTCGGAAGGGAGTGACAAAATTGCCTACCTTACGGTAGTCATGGTAGGTGGCTATAGCACCTCTCACCAGGCTCTTCAAAACGAGAAAACTTCGTGTCGAAACGTACTCCTTGGTGGGCATCCCCTTCTCAGGAGTCTTCTCCAAAACATAAGCCTCTTCATCCCCTACCTTCTCAACTCCAGTGATAGCGATGCTCTTATAAAGCCGTTTCACCTCCAAAAGCGCATAGACAATATGCCCGCGCCCCGCGTCTGCTAGTTCACCCTCGCTCTTAACCTGAGAGGGAGTGAAGCTACTCACCTGTCCGCCGTTCACGCCATCAAAGTATTCGCGTATCCAGCCTATCTTCTTTCCCACAGAGCGCAACTCATTATACTCACTTGTGAGGTTCGGCGATCTGTAGTACTGTGTAAGGTGATTGGAGTATCCCTGACTCTCCATCTCTAATACCGACATCACCGTCACCGTTTTGATTTTGCGGAGGTTCACTTCGCCGCCCGCCGCAGACACCATCTTCCCAAGAAGTTCCTCTGTAGAGAGAGGAGAGTGGAATGAGGGCTTCACCTCTCGCTTGACGAGCGTGATATTGCCCTGCGGCTGTTCAAGTAAGGCTTCCGTGGTACTTGGGCTATCTTTCTTGGGACGAAAGGTAATGAAGAACCCTGCGGGTGCAGGAGAGCCTAGTTTGTAACGCCTGCCGCCCAGTGATTCCAGCGTATAGGCAGGCTGACCGGGTACTTTCACTACAAGTTTGCCGCTCTCAAAAGTAATGCTAAAATCTACATTCGCCTCTGCAAGGTGATAAATACCCGCTTCCTCTTCCGGCTTCACCTTAGAAGCTTGCATGGGCTGAGGCTTCACCTCTTCCGCTTTTTTCGCACCACCGACAAGGTTTTCCCATACGCTCTCCATCATACTGGCACCAAGCGGCGAGGCACTGACATTGGTAAGGAGGACGAAACCGAGTTTCTGATCGGGCATTAGCGCGACCTGCGCGTTAAAGCCGTCTATATTGCCGCCATGTTCTACTATCTTGTGCCCATTCCAGTCGTAGAGCATCCAGCCAAACCCGTAGCTCGCTTTCGCGCTCATCTTCATTTGAGGCTTGGTCATCTCTGCAACACTCGCGTCTGAAAGCAGCCGCTTACCATTATACACGCCACGATTCAACCAAAGCCGTACCCATTGTGCCATCTCATTTACGTTGGAGTTTATGGCTCCTGCGGGCGCGGCATTGGTCAGGTCGCGCATAGGAAGATGCTCTACCTCCTTTTTCGCTTCTGAATAGATATAGCCCAGTGAATAGTCAGGGAAACGCGACATCTCTCGTGGGGTGAAGTTAGACTGCTTCATACCAAGCGGCGCAAAGATACGCTTTCGGACAAAATTCTGCCAACTCGTCTTCTGCACTTTCGCCACAACCTCACCTGCGGTGAGAAACATCACATTCTGATACTGAAACTTCTCTCCTAGCTTTGCAGTAGGAACGGCACTACCAGCAGCGCGAATAACGTCTTCCGGATGTAAAACACCCGTATACCACGTTATGTCGGTGCGAGGCAAGCCAGAGCGATGACAAAGCAGATCTCGTATAGTAATGTGGGTATCCGCCTCCGAATCGCGCAGGCATATGCAAAGGCGCCT
>JAPLCR010000673.1 GCA_026392135.1 Armatimonadota bacterium | reverse complement strand
TTCATGGTATACGGGTTTTTCGTTTCTATGATAGCCTACCCCATTTTTGGTCACATGGTATGGGGCGGCGGCGGTCTCGCGATGCTCGGTCAATCTGCTGGGCTAGGACATGGTGTAGTTGACTTTGCAGGCTCTAGCGTTGTGCATGGCGTGGGTGGTTTTCTTGCACTAGCGGGTGCTATGGTGCTTGGTCCTCGCTTGGGCAAGTACAATAAGGATGGTACGCCCAACCCCATACCCGGTCACCATGTTCCGATGGCTCTTATCGGAACCTTCATCCTCGCCTTTGGCTGGTTTGGATTCAACCCCGGCTCTATGCTTGGCGTTGCGGGTGCAGGAAACCTTAGGGTTGCGGTAGTTGCTGTAAACACGATGCTCGCCTCTGCTAGCGGTGCAATGGTTGCTCTTCTCTACATGAAGAAGCGGTTTGGCAAGTACGATCCCTCTATGTCGGCAAACGGTTTGTTGGCGGGGCTTGTAGCGATTACTGCTCCCTGCGCCTTCGTCAACGCCCTAAGCTCGGTTATCATCGGTGGAATTGCAGGCATCCTAGTCTGCATCTCTGTCTTCTTCTGGGAGAAGCGTGGTATTGATGACCCCGTTGGTGCTATCTCCGTTCACGGTGTTTGCGGTATTTTCGGGTTTATCTCGGTTGGTATTTTTGCGGACGGCTCTTACGGAGCGGGTTGGAACGGCGTTGGTGCTACGGACTACTTGGGCATAGCGGGTAAAGGCGTTTCGGGTATCCTCTACGGCGACTCCAAACAGCTTATTGCTCAGTTAATCGGTGCTGCCGTATGTATTGTATGGGCATTTGGAAGCGGTTATATCTTCTTCCGCCTCCAGAAAATGGTCATGCCTCTGCGCCCGACCGCAGAAGAGGAGCTGGAAGGGCTAGATATGCCGGAGATGGGTGCTTATGCCTATCCTGACTTCCAACAACTGGATGCAACCTCACCACACTCTGACCACCACTAAGCAGTTATTTAGTGACAGTCTCTCTGGTAGCAGGGTTATAGGGTAGAATGAATCCTATACACCTGCTACCTGTTTTAATTTTTCGGTTTGACGGAAAGAGGAGAGATTAACCCTCTCCCTTTTCCCTCAAATCCAAACCCATCAGAGGAGATGTGCGTATTATGACACCGAAGGAAGTAATTGATTTTATTAAGGAAGCGGAGGCTCGAATTATCGACATCCGCTTTACCGACCTGTTCGGGCAGTCCCAACACTTTTCGGTTCCCTCGACCCACTTTAGCGAGGATACTTTTGTAGACGGCTTGGCATTTGACGGCTCCTCCATTCGTGGCTTCAAAGCCATTAATGAGAGCGATATGCTTCTTATCCCCGATGCCTCCACCGCCTACATCGACCCCTTTACAGAGGTGACTACCGTCAACATCACCTGTGACGTTGAAGACCCTATTACGCGTGAGCGATACAACCGCGACCCCCGGCAGATTGCAAAGAACGCCGAAGCATACGTGCAGGGCACTGGGCTTGCCGACACTATCTTCTTTGGACCGGAAGCGGAGTTCTATGTTTTCAACGACGTGCGCTACGGGCAAGAGGTCAATGAAGGCTACTACCATGTAGATAGTGACGAAGGCGCGTGGAATACAGGGCGCGATGAGAAGCCGAACCTCGGCTACAAAATCCCGCTCAAGCGCGGCTACTATCCCTTACCTCCCAACGATAGCCTGCAAGACCTTCGTACTGCGATGACCCTCAACCTCATTGATTGCGGTATTGACGTTGAGATGCACCACCACGAGGTTGGAACGGGTGGGCAGTGCGAAATCGATATGCGCTTCGGTACGCTTGTTACCATGGCAGACAATCTCCAGAAGTACAAGTATATCATCAAGAACACTGCACTCCAGAACGGCTACACCGTTACCTTCATGCCGAAGCCCCTCTTCCAAGACAATGGTTCTGGTATGCACTGCCACCAGTCGCTGTGGAAAGATGGTAAACCTCTCTTTTATGATGAGAAGGGTTATGCCCAACTCTCCGAAATGGCGATCTATTATATCGGTGGGCTACTAAAGCACGCGCCTGCGCTTCTTGCGTTCTGCGCTCCTTCTACGAACTCCTACCGCCGCCTCGTACCCGGCTATGAGGCTCCTATCAACCTCATCTACTCGGCGCGAAACCGTTCCGCTTGTATCCGTATCCCTATGGTCAGCAAATCACCGAAAGCGAAGCGTGTTGAGTTCCGCGCTCCCGATCCTTCCGCGAACCCTTATCTCGCCTTTGCCGCCATGGTAATGGCTGGTATGGACGGTATCAAAAACAAGATAGTACCGCCCGACCCCATCGACAAAGATCTCTATGAGATGGAACCAGAAGAGAGAGCGCACATTCAGCAGACTCCGGGTAGCCTTGAAGAGGTACTCAACGCTCTGGAAGCCGACCACGACTTCCTGCTTGAGGGCGGTGTCTTCACCAAAGACCTCATCGAAACCTACATCGAATACAAAAGGACTGCTGAGTTCAAGGCGGTTGCCCTGCGCCCGCATCCTTACGAGTTCGTCCTCTACTACGACGTATAAAGTGCCGTGTTTTAGAAAAGTGTGCGCCCTCTTCTATTGAGGGCGCACACTTTTTTATTTGACCTCTTGCATAAGGCTAGGTTAACGTGAGTTCGGGTTACGCCGTATCTCAAAAATGCGTGAACGGTATAGCGTGTTATCACATTATCTTCTGTTATCCCGAATTCACGCTTTTCAAGGAGACAGCCCTTCCCTCTATTATGAGGGAAGGGCTGTCTCAATAGTGGACGGAATTGGAAGCTTACGGTGCGTAAGAGATACGCCATATTGTATTATTACCATCGTCGGTAACGAGCAATGCACCATCATTCGCCATAAACACACCCACAGGGCGACCCCATACTTGCCGCTTGTTCTTGTCAAGCATCCAGCCCCCCACAAACTCTGCAAAGCCGCCGACAGGCTTCCCGTTTTTGAACGGAACGCGCACAATGTCATAGCCCACCCTCTCCATGCGGTTGCCAGAGCCGTGTTGTGCTACGAAAAGGTCTCCTTGATACTCTTTAGGAAACTGCTTTCCGGTGTAGAACGTCAGCCCCAGTGAAGCGACGTGGGAGTTGAGCAGAACATCCGGCACAAGTGACTTTTCGCGCAGTTCGGGCTTGGCGGGCATACGCGGGTCTTGGTACTTGCCCGCGTAGTAGTAGGGCCAGCCGTAGAAACCGCCCTCCTTGACGGAGGTAGCGTAGTCTGGTACGGTGTCATCTCCCAGACCGTCCCGCTCGTTCACCGCCGTCCATAACTCTCCATTGGCAGGATTGAGGCTCATACCACAGGCGTTTCTTAGCCCCGTTGCAAAGATGCGGAAGTTCGCGCCGTCTGGGTCGAATTCGCAGATGGTAGCGCGTCGGTTGTCGGTCTCTTCTCCAATATCTTTGGACGAGCCGATGACGATATACATCTTGTTATTGCGCGGGTTATAGGCAAGAGCGCGAGTTTTGTGCCCCTCTTCGGGAAGTCCTGTGAGAACTTTTTCTAAGGGAGCATAGTTTTTTGTCTGTCCGGACTTGTAGGGAACACGTGCCACGTAGGTGCGACACCCGATATAGAGGTAGCCTTTATGGAAGAGGATACCGAAGGGATAGTCGAGGTTGTCTGCAAAGACGTTCATCGCAAAGGCTTTGCCCGACCCCTTCTCCTCCCGCAAAACGACGATGCGCCCTGCCCCTGACTCCGCAACGAACACATCTCCATTGGGCGCAGAGCCGCACCAGCGCGGGTTGTTTAGGCGCGAGGCGTAGACCTCTACCTTGAAACCTGCGGGAGCGCGAAGCGTTGCACCCTCTGGCTTTTCCGTCACGATGGGCCCGTTGTTTGCGGAGGGCGTGTCGTAGGGAGGCGGGAGCTTGTCCGCCTGAATATGAGTAAGTTTCTGCTCTTGAGCCAGCGCAGAGCTGCTCAAGGCAATCAGTCCTAAGAGTATTCCTGCAAATCGCATTTTTCAATCCTCTCTAAAATAGTTGACTTCTGTCGTACAAGATGAACTAATCATGCCTCTCCCATGCAGAGCAACAAAACCGCCTGCAAATACAGTCACCCCTCGCCTAGAGTTGGGAGAGAAGGCAGAGTGAGGGCTTACGCCTCACACTCTTACGGAACAGTGACGGAAATCTTTGTGCTTCTCTTGCCGTTTGCCGAGTTGAAGGCGAGTACCTCTACCGTATGCGCCCCCGGAGGCAGTGGAAAGGTGGTGATCGTGAAGGATTCGCTATACCCATCAAAAAGACCATCGCGGGAGAGAGCAGGGAGCCATTCGCCATCGTCCACACGGTACTGTACTGCCGTTATTACGAGCAGCTTTTGAGAGGCAAGCCCCTCAATACGCACCGCCTTGGTGGGTAGAACGGTGGACTTGATGCCGCTTAGTTGGGGTAGAGCGTTGCAGAGTGTGACCGCTTCCGAGACCCCAATTCCCTGCTTGCGCTCTGCGGGATCGCCTAGCGCATCGGAGGCGACTACTTTGAAGAGGTAGACTCCGTCGGGCAAGAGCGTGGTGTCGAAGGTTCGGTTCGTCTCTTTAGTGGGCTGCGGCGGGGCGAATGCGGTACTGCCTCCCTGCTTTTGCCGTGCCCGCTCAAGAAGTAGGTCTCGCATAGTCTGGGGCATCACTGTGCGGTCTAGTTTCGCCTTGAGTTCCTCTAGCGAGACCTCTCCTTGAGTTGGGCTTACGATTGCCGAAGCAGTCTCCATTTTACCAGAGGGCAGAGGGATCCATGTTGCACCGTTGTTTGCAGAGTAGTAGGTATCGAAGAGGAGAGAGTCGCCGTCAGGGTCTACTGCGCTCCAGCGTAGCGACTGGCTCCCACTCCACCGCTCCCCTCCTATCGGGCTTTGAAAGTTCACTTTAGGGGCTTGATTGCGTGACACGTAACTGATACTCAACTCCTTGAGGCTTGGTGTCTGCTCCCCTGTCCCCAATTCCAATTTCACACGATACTGTAGGAAACGCGCAGAGGGTGAAGTTACTTTTCCGCTATCCGCGCTTTCACGTTGTACCTGCGCCCAATCGCTCCATGTACTGTCTGGCTCTGCAACGTTTCCACTTCGCGTGAAAACTGTTATCCCCGTTCCCTTCGGCGTTTGCTCTGTCCAGCGGGCACTACCCCACCGCGACTCGATGCGCGTATCGTGAATAACTGACTCAAAGGTTCCGCTACGTGCCTGATTCTTATCGGCGAGATATACCTCCCCAATATTGCCCGTACCTATCGCGACTCTCCCGCCAGACAAGGGCAGAACGGTGAGAAAATCGAGGTCTTTGGGGCTGTCTAGCGTAGTTATGAGAGGGCTACCGTCGGGTAGTGCATTGGGGCGAACATGGTAGACGCTATTTGCCGTTACCGCGAAGAGCGTTCCTTCCGGTGTCATTTTGAGTGAAGTGTAGTACGAAGTCGCCTTATCGTAGAGGGTGGAGACGGTTCCATCGGGTGCAATGCCTAAGAGATTGCCGCGTGGTCCCGTTCCGATATAGAGATATCCTTTATCGTCTACTGCCACTGCGAGAACCGTACCCTCTTTAGAGGTATAGACGATGGAGCTCTTGCCTTCTGGGGTGACTTTGTAGAGGGTTCCCTCTAGCCCTGCACCAACATAGAGGTTGTCTTTACTATCGAAGGTGAGGGCAGTAATGAAGTCGGATCCCGTCTTAATGTAGGGCACGATGCTACTGCTGCCAGCGTTAAGGCGGTACACGGTTCCCGAACCGCTCGCGCCGATAATGAGATTCCCTCTACTGTCTTGCGCTAGTGCCGTGACGTATTTTTCAGCAATCTTGCCTAGCGAAGTCACCTTACCGCTGGTGGAGACTCGGAAGACCTCTCCACGCGGTCCTGTACCTGCGTAGAGGTTTCCGTCTACTCCATAGAGGAGGCTCTGAACGGCGACTGCGGGTAGCTTTGCAAGCGTGCGGTGCGCTCCTTGTAGCGATATGGCGAGAAGAGAGCCTGTGTTGCCCGTACCTGCGTAGAGGTTGCCCTGCTTATCGCTTACCAGTGACCATAGGTAGGTCTCATTGGTAGAGGTAAGGCGCGTGAGACTAGCGGTGGGGCGTAGTTCGCCATTTGCGGAGAGGCTTACCCCCTGAAACCTACCTGCGGAGAAGCCGCGCCCTGTCTGCCTCCAAATTTTAGCCAACTTTCCGACGGGGCGGTCAGGCAGGGCTGGCTTGGCAGGTGCTATCGTAGCAGGAGGGAGGGTAGACACGGCTCCCCCTACAGAGGTTGGGGCGGGTGCTGCTGTAGCTGGGGGGGGCGGAGTTTGCGGGGCGGAGCGTGCAGGAAGCCCCTGCTCTGCGCTCAGCCACAGGCGGTAGAGGGGTATCTCTCTGGGTGAAAGGTCGAAAGGAGCGGAGACATCCTCGCCAGTACTGGAGGGATTACCAAGCCGAATGATACTTCCGCTGGAGCCACTACCAGGGCTATCGCTTCCGCTGTTCGAGGGGCTTAAAATTCTACTATCCCCTCCCGCCTCCTGTGTCACGCGCTTTTGAATGTTAACGAACATCTGCTGAGTACCGCTGACCACCACACTGAGCGAAAGGGAGGTCTTTATCTCGTCGCGTTCGAGGCGGACTGCCGAATTGCGGTCAGAGCGCATCAGCGCAGAGAGGTGGGGAGGAAGCTGAGAGAGGTGTTCACCCTCTACAGAGGGAGCTGCGCTGTTGAGGATTAGCTTGCCTACAAGGTCGGTGTTGACGTTCTGCTCTTTAAGGCGTGCGACCATCTGCGCGATAGTGGCGGGGGGCGTTGTAGGCTCCCCGCCGCCGGAGAGCAGAAATCCGCCAAAGCGTGTAGCCGTCGGCGCCCCGCCGCGCACGATAAGTTGATAACGCCCGCTTGGGACATTCGCGGGAACCTTGAAAAACAGGCTTTGCACGAATGCGGGGCGGCGATAGGGCTTGAGTTGAACGCCGACCTCTAGGGTGTCTCCCGACTCGAATCTACCTTGCTTCAAGAAAATCCGCTCAATGGTAGCAGTATTATGCCCGCTGTAGATGTCTACAGTGACGCGCCCTGAGCGAATTGGAAGCGGATAGAAGGGGTTGCCTCCCGCGATAACGAGTATGTCGCTGAGGTCTTGAGTGGCAGGTGTGGCGATGTCGGCAGGATCGTAGACTATGTTGCGCCGCTCTACCGTCCCCATCTCCTCCGCGGTGACGCTGGAGGTAACTTTTGCCATAGAGTCGCCGGGAATATCGTGTACTTGACTAATGGC
>JAPLCR010000156.1 GCA_026392135.1 Armatimonadota bacterium | reverse complement strand
GTTGATACTTCTCAACCCAATACTGGGGTTTAGTAATACCCTCAAGAAACACTTCGGCAGGAGAAACCCGTGTATCTGTCGAAACGAACACTATCGCTCATCTACAAACGCAAGGAGAACTACGACGCTGAAAATTACGGAAGTTAGAACAATACCTCTACGGGGGGATACGCCTGATGGCGGTTGGGCGCAGGGCTTCGACCCTGACGAGAACCTGCACACGCTGGTCTCGGTTCACACAGACGAAGGCTTGATAGGTTATGGGAGTTGCTTCACAAGCAAGGGGCTGGTCGACGCCTCCCTTCAACTGTTGCGCCCCTATCTTATTGGAGAGTGCGCCATTGAGCCGGAGCGAGTCTCTGAGAAACTGCATCAGTCCACGTTTTGGCAGGGGCGAGGCGGCGCTGTCGCCCACGCGATTAGCGGCGTGGATATCGCTCTATGGGATATTTTGGGGCAGGCGACGGGGCAACCCATTGCGCGACTTCTGGGCGGCTACTACCGTACTAAAATCAAGCCCTACGGTTCGCTACTCTTCGATGAACCTCCCATTCTGCGCGAACGTTTGCTAGACGCAACCTCTCGCGGCTTCAAGGCGCTAAAACTAGGATGGCATGGCTTCGGACGGCGAGACCGCAAATTTGACGAGTTACTTGTAAAAACGGCGAGAGAGACGGTTGGCGCAGAGGTTGAGATTATGGTGGACGCAGGAGGCTCAGAGCAGTACTGGCCCCACGGCTATAAGTGGGCGTTGGAGACCGCGAAGATGCTGGCAGACTATCAGGTAGTCTGGTTTGAGGAGGCGCTTCCGCCCGACGACATTGAGGGCTACAAGCGGCTTCGCGATAACGCGCCTCTGCCCATCGCGACAGGCGAGGTTCTGGTTCGTAGGCAGGCGTTTCAGCCCTGGATAGAGCAGGGCGCGGTAGACATCATTCAGCCAGACACGACAAAGTGCGGAGGGCTTTCGGAGGCGCGGCGCATTGCATGGCACGCCTACGACCACAATATCCAGATGGTGTCGCATGGTTGGAACACCGCAATAGGACTCGCGGCTGACCTGCATCTCGCCGCGGCCATGCCTGTCGCCCGCTATGTGGAGTACATCACGCCGTCGCCATACATCGAAGAGATAGTCGCGCAACCGTTTCTACTGGATGAGGATGGCTGTTTGACCATTCCCGACAAGCCCGGTCTAGGAATAGAACTCGACCTTGAAAAGATAGAGCATCTATCTCGTCGAAGATAGCCCTCCGTCGCGCCCACACTGAAAAGGAGATATGAGAATGGCGGACACAATTTTAAGCGATAGCGTTTCCAAAGACGATAGCGGACATACTCACGTCGCCCTTCAGAGCATACAGTTGAGTAACCTGCTCTCGTTTGGTCCCGATACGCGTCCCCTTCCCCTCCGTCCGCTCAACATTCTGATAGGCGCGAACGGCTCAGGGAAATCCAACCTCATCGACGCTATCTCCCTGCTTCGCTCCTGCGCGGGCGATATTCAG
>JAPLCR010000632.1 GCA_026392135.1 Armatimonadota bacterium | reverse complement strand
GGCATGACGCTTGCGCCTAATACCCAAGATATTACTCCTCATTGGCGATTCAGGCAGGGTCCTCAAATCATTGATGTCACCGAACAGCAAGCCATACAGAACATACTGGACGCGCCCAACCTTCCCCTAGAGCGGTAAACGCGCATTAGCCGGACGCTAAACAGCTGCGCCAAGTCCTTCTCCATCTATAGGAGGAAAACTTGGCACGGCGTGTTTCCCCACGCTTTTCGCGGTAGAGCAGCTAGTGGTTGAAGACAACCACCGTCACGCCGTCGCCGCCCTCCACGCCCTGCCGAAAGCTTGCGACAGAAGGGTGTTGACGCAGGTAGTCCTGCACCACACGCCGCAACGCCCCCGTGCCGCGCCCATGAATGATACGCGCCTGCTGTAGCCCCGCCACAAAAGCGTCGTCAATATACTTATCTAGTAGTGACTGGGCTTCATCGGCACGCATAGCACGTAGCATCAGCTACTAAAAGAGTTTGAAGAGTTTTTTGGGCATCGCATTGTGTCTGTAATCTGTAAGAGGGCAAAACCTTGTGCCTCCTAAACACCCAACCGAACTCACTAGGCGCTACCTCCTATTGCTTCGGGGGCAGGCGGCAAGAGTTAGGTTGAAAAAGACGCAATATGAGCAAAAAGGAGCCGTCCTCAATTTTTTACAAAAAGAGGAGTTCCGCGCCCTCCTATCGAATACAACCATAATACCCTTTCCTATTCTACCTTCCCTCTGGAGGACAGACCATGAGCCAGTTTTCACGTCGTCAATTTTTAGAGCGGTCACTAACCGCTGTTGCCGGACTATCCGTTGTAGGTGCGGCGCAAGCCCTCCCTTCCGAAAAGAAGAAAGCTGCCGCCAATGAGCGCATCAATGTCGCCGTCATTGGGGTAAACGGGCGTGGCTTAGGGCACGTCAATGACTACCTTGAACACCCGCTTGCAAACCTCGTTGCTATCTGCGATATAGACGAAAACGCCATTGGCAAAGCCATGACCTCCGCAGAAAAGAAGAGCAAAAAACTAAAATACTACTCCGACATTCGCCAACTGCTAGAAGACAATAACATCGATGCCGTCTCCATAGCAACCCCCAATCACTGGCACGCCCTTGCCTCAATATGGTCAATGCAGGCAGGCAAAGATGTCTATGTCGAAAAGCCCGTCAGCCACAACGTACACGAGGGGCGCGTTATGGTGGAAGCCTCTCGTAAACTCAACAAAATCTGTCAAACAGGCACCCAAGTACGCTCTATGAAAGGCTCGATAGAGGCGATTGAGTACATCCACTCCGGCAAAATAGGAACCGTGACTCTCGCACGCGGACTATGCTACAAACGGCGCAAAAGCATCGGGCAGAAGTCCGATACCGCCACGCCAAAAGGCGTTCACTACGACCTTTGGCAGGGACCCGCGCCCGAACGCGCCTTCAACCCCAACCGATTCCACTACGAGTGGCACTGGAACTGGGCTTACGGCAATGGCGACCTTGGAAACCAAGGTATTCACCAGATGGACGTGGCGCGGTGGGCACTCAACAAACACACCTTTCCGAACAGTGTTGTCACGCTTGGCGGGCGCTTCGGGTACGCAGATGACGGCAACACCCCCAACACGCTCGTCTCTGTTTTCGACTATGGCGATGCAGAGCTTGTTTTCGAGGTGCGCGGCTTAGAGACGGCTCCCTTCAACGGCGCAATGGTTGGGAATATCATCTACGGCACGGAGGGTTACGTCGTCTTTACCGGCTACGATACCGCCCTCGCTTTCGACAACTCCCACAATAAAGTACAGGAGTTCAAAGGCGGCGGAGACCACTACGGCAACTTCCTCGAAGCCGTCAAGAGCAGAAACCGAAAAGCCCAACACGCCGACATTCTCGAAGGGCACCTCTCCAGTGCGCTCTGTCATCTCGGCAACATCTCCTATCACCTCGGAAAGCCCCAGCACAGTACGTCTAAAGTGGAGGGTTTTGAAGGAGGCGAGGCTTCTATGGAGACCTACAACCGATTCCAAACCCACCTCTCTAGCAACGGTGTAAACCTAAATGAGGTGACTTTCAGAGTGGGGCCCAAACTCAAAATTGATGGGCGGCGCGAATCCTTCGGCGGAAACAAAGAGGCGAACCAACACCTCTTCCGCGAGTACCGCGCCCCCTTCGTAGTTCCCTCGAAAATATAGACGATGCCGCGCGGCTTACTACTGCGAGTGCAAGCTCTACTAGCGGGCGCAAGGAGACTCCTGCGCCCGCTTCCCATTACTCTGCTCTGCGTTTCGTTAACGGGACTCTACCTCGCTTTGCCCGCCCGTGAGCAGATGAACGCCGTCACCGCCTGTCTCGTTACTCTGCACATCGCGCTAGGGCTACTCATCGTCGCTCCCATCGCCCTGCCACAGGGGTATGGTGGATGCACCTGCTTTCGGGGGTAGCGGGAATCGCTTTGTGGGGAGTAAGCCGAAAACCAAATAGTCAACATGACCACTCTACTAACAAACCCTCTCCAATGCGGGGAGGACTACCTACAGGTAAGAGAGGGGGCAGCACCCCCGCGCTACTCCTGTTTGGGCTACCCCTAGCACTCTGGGCAAGCGTAGACGCTCTGCCCTACCACTCGGCAAACTATGCGCGAGACATCAGTGCAACAAACCCGCAACAGGCGGAAAACCCTCTCTTCCCTGCCGAACTCCGCCTTGCCGAAGGGCAGTCCTCACAAGAGGCGAATCAGCGTTGGAATGAAGCCCCGCCTGAATACTGCGGGCGCGCAGGTTGTCATGCAGGAAGCCTGAAAGATTGGCACGTCTCCGCACACCAGTTCGCAGGACGAGACTCCTTCTATCAAAAGGTGAAACAGGTCTACACAAACCGGTCAGAGAAGGGCGCGGAGAAGTGGTGTGCGGGGTGCCATGAACCGCAAACGGCTCTCACAAACGCCAAACCCGCGCCCTTAGCCCTCAATCGAGGGGTAGACTGCCTCGCCTGTCACGCCGTCACACAGACCGCCCCCCACACCGGCAATGGACGTTATACCCTCTCTATTCCACAGACCTACCCCTTCTCCACCGAAAAAGAGGGCTGGCGACGCTCCTTCCATGAGTTCCTAATTCGCCTGCGCCCTGCCCCGCACCAGTCCGCTTTCGCCAAACCCCTACACAAACGCGCAGAACTCTGCGGGAGTTGTCACCGGCAGAGCTTCTGCGTGGCGCAGAATCAGTTTCAGTTTGTGCGGGGAGCGGACAACTTTGGGCAGTGGCGAAAGTCAGAGTTTGCAGGCGCGATAGGACAGGGGTTAGGCGAGAAGCCAGCCGCGCAAAAAACCTGCATAGAGTGCCACAGTAGCGGTGGAAATGTCCACTCTCTACCGGGCGGGAACACGGTACTGCCCGAATTGAATGGCGACAATGAGCAGTTTGAGAGGGTGAAATCGTTTCTGAAAGACCGTTTAGAGGTAGACATATTCGCGATTCGGCACACTCTGGCAGGAAAACCAGAGGCGTGGATTGCCCCTCTCGACACTCCTCTGCAAGCCGATTTCCTGCGCGAAGGCGAGACCGTAACACTAGAAATCTGCGTTTACAATAAGGGGGTAGGGCACGATTTCCCCTCCGGTTATGAAGACCTAAAAGCCGCATGGCTAGAGGTTGTTATCAGCGATGCGAACGGCAAACGCCTACTTCAAAACGGCGTTCCCGCCTCCAAGAGCGACCTGCCGCCAAAAGGCTCTCACGACTACCGGCTCTTTGCACTAGATAGAGCGGGAAACCCAATAGTTCGCAATAACCGCACAGAGCAGGTAACAACTCTCTATCAACGCACGATTCCTGCGGGGGGAAGCGACCTTGCGCGATACACTTTCACGCTTCCAAAAGGTGTGAATGCTCGCTATCCTCTCCACATCGCTGCCGCTTTGCGCTACCGCCCTCTGCGCCCAGACTTTATGGAGTGGGTTCTCAAAGGGCGGAGCGGGGCTGATAGGAACACAACGCTCACCCTCGCCGAAGCCGCTTCAATCCTCTCAATAGGTGCTACTCCGCCAACAACACCCGACCCTAAATTGACCGCGCTTCGCTTTGCGCGATACGGCTCCGCCCTACTCGCCCCTCTCGAAAACCCCGAACTCCAACGTGCTCTACGCGCCTTCCGCACTGCACAACTGCTTACCCCCAATGAGGTGGTTCCCTACCTCGGAATGGCGAACGCCTACCTGCGCGAACCAGCGCTCCTAGATGCGAAAAGGGAGTTTGAAAACGCTCTGCAACGTGATGCGAACAACGCGCCTGCACGTCTTGGGTTGGGGATAGTCGCGATGAAACAGGGGCAGTTTGCGGAGGCTCTTCAGCGTCTCAAGCCCCTTATTGAGAAGTACCCTAACGATAACGCACTCTTCCGAACACTCGGCACCACCTACTACCAACAAGGGGACTACGAACAGGCTATTACCGCTTTTCAACACGCTCTGGGCATCGACCCCGACGATAGCAAAACGCATTTTCAACTCAAACTCGCCTATCAGCGTCTCCAGCGTCTTCTAGAAGCGCACCGCGAGGATACGATTTTGCAGTACCATGCGGTGGACAGGCAGACCGCTACCCTGCGCCTCGAATACCTGCGCCTACACCCGGATATGGAGGCGCAAGCGCGGTCTTTACCGGAACATCCGCTTCTGCCCCCTCAAACAAGAAGGGATTTGGGGCGTTCAAGGTGAATTGAGAGGGGTAATTGCCTTGAGGTATAATAGGTATGGGAGGTCTCGCCATGCAAGAGTATGCTCATCTCATCGCGTGTAACAAGGATGTTCTAGGCGGCACGTCTGTGTTTATAGGGACTCGTGTTCCTGCCAAAACTCTACTGGACTATCTTCGTAAAGGACACTCCATAGACGATTTTCTGGACGACTTTTCAACGGTGACAACTCAGCAAGCGCAGGCATTGCTTGCTAGTTTTGAACAAGTAACACAAAGTGCCTTGCCGTGTAGTTTTGAGAGGGTATAAACACTATGGGGAGACAGGCGTGGAGATAACAAAAATAGTTTCCAGTTTGGGTTCTATTGTGGGCGACGCTCAGGTTCATGCGGAATCTGCGGAGATAGAGGCAGTTGTAAAGCGTGGGGAGTGGGAGAATCGCCCTCTCGCTATCGTCACGCCTACCGATGCCGCTCAGGTAGTAGAGCTTGTGCGATTCGCCGAGCGCGAAGGAGTAGCGGCTGTTCCTTCTGGGGGCTGTACCCGCCTCCATATTGGCTACCCGCCCTCACCCGATAAGCCTTACATTATCCTCAGTACAGCGCAGTTCAATAAAATTATCGACTTTCAACCCGA
>JAPLCR010000003.1 GCA_026392135.1 Armatimonadota bacterium | reverse complement strand
TCAAACCTCCCCACCTTACAGGCAGGTCTTTCTCCCGAATCGGGAGAAAGATGTCCGCAGGACAGTATGAGGGCGCATTGGGGGATGGGCGCGGGGCTTCTGGTTTTCAAATGGAACATTTATTCTGACGCGATTCCCTTAGCTTCGACCAGCGCGTTAAGGGCGACAGTAATCTGGGGCAGCTGGACGCGCCTGCCTTTATGACGACTCTACTCGACTGGCATATCACCAGCTATTTCCGCCTAATTGAGGCATAGATCATGAGGTGGATAAAATTGACGCGCAGGCGTTGCGCCCTTCCAATTCCCGTGACCTGCTCGCCGACCTCTCGAAACTTCGCTACCGAGTTGCCTTTGTGCGACGCACGCTTACGCCTCATCGGGAGGTCTACCAGGCGATGGCACGGTGGGACTTTCATCTGATTTCGAAGTCTGATTCCGCCGCCCATTTCACACTGCTCCAAGACAGCCTTGAACGCGCCATTGAAGCGGTAGAAAACGCCCGTGAACTGCTTATCGCCTCTATCGCTACTGTCACTCTTGTAGTTGCAAGGCGCCGCCGCTGGATATACATACGCCCTCCTGAATGTCATTAGAGTAGTAGTTGAGCAGTTCACCTACGCGGGCGCAGGTCTTTTAGGTAAGTAATTCTGTTCACCTCGCCTATAGATATGTGAAGTGTATGAGACGGTCTGTAAGCCGACGAACCCTTGGTGTAAATCCTGTAGCCCGTAGTTCAGCATGGCATTCGGTTTTGTGGTCTATTCTCTGGTGACACACCTGATACTCTTTAGGGCAGTGATCCCTATGATAAGACTACTCTCTTTCCACAACCGAAACCGTCTCTCTTCTCCCATAAAGTGACCTCTTACCACTGTGTGAATACCCAGTATCGTTTCTCTGGTAGTGCCGTTATGGCGGGATGATAGGAATCGGGGAAAATAGAGTATTCTTAAAAAGAGAGCGATGAAGTACACATCTTTTAGGAGGCGAACTTGGCAGTTTATCATATTGAGCCGGAGCGTAGCACGCTACACGGTACATTTTCTCGTGATTATGTACCTGTGCTGACGATACAGTCGGGGGACACAGTGGTCTACCGTACCCTAGAGGCAGGGTGGGGGATTGAACCGCGCCGTAGTGCCGTTCATGAAGAGATGCCAAAAAAGGTGGAGCCGCGAGACCCTGAAAAAGACAGTGGGCACGCGCTTTGTGGTCCCATCTCGATTGTGGGAGCGGAGCCGGGCATGACCCTTGAGGTTCAGATAGGAGAGATTCGGACAGGAGCGTGGGGGTGGACTGGGGCGGGCGGTTGGGAACACGATGTCCACATCCGACTGGGATTGACGAGCAAAGACCGGTATCACCTGTGGGAGCTGGACTCGGACAACTTGACGGCACGAAATCAGTTCGGATATGAGATCAGCCTGCGCCCTTTTATGGGGGTGATGGGTATGCCTACCAACGAACCGGGCTTCCACTCAACAGCACCTCCGCGCTTCACGGGAGGAAATCTTGACTGCAAGGAGCTAGTTCCCGGTAGCTCACTCTTTTTGCCGATTGCTGTTTCGGGCGGTCTGTTCTCGGTTGGGGATGGTCATGCTGTGCAGGGTGATGGGGAGGCTTGTGTGACGGCTATCGAGTGTCCGATGGAGCGTGTCGAACTGACTTTTGTGTTGCATCGAGATATGAAATTGACGGCACCCCGCGCTCGTACTTCTGAGGGCTGGCTTACTTTTGGGCTACATGAAAACCTTCAAGAGGCGACCTATCTGGCACTGGAGGAGATGATGGTGTTGATGGGGGAGCAGTATGGCATTGACAGACTGGATGCGCTAGCACTCTCCAGCCTATTAGTTGACCTTCGCATTACGCAGATAGTGAACGGAGTGCGCGGGTGCCATGCGGTACTGCCCCGTGGGGCGTTACGGCTATCGCGGTGACCTAGCGTAGAGTGCGGGG
>JAPLCR010000464.1 GCA_026392135.1 Armatimonadota bacterium | reverse complement strand
ACCGTCACCACCAAAGGATACTGCTAACTTATGCTTGCCCAAGGTCAATGTAGTGGGGATAGTGTAGCTCAACACCGCCACCCCGTTGCTATCCGTGTTGCTGGCTCCTACCTCCATGCCATCTACAAAAAAGTGAACTGCCTTTGCATTGAGGTATTTCCCATCAGAGGTGCGCTTGAGCTTTGCGGTAAGGTTTATAGTATCACCTATCTTACCGGAAGCATTGGCAATCACTACTTTAGTGGCGGCTTTGTTTGTTGTGAGGGTTGCTGTTCCGGTGATTGGATTGTAGTGGTCGGTTCCTGCAAAATCCACCGTCAAAGTATGCACACCAGGAGCGAGGGTGTCCTCCAAAAGATAGGAGAGCGTCGATTTTCCCTGTGCGTCTGTAGTGGCTTGCCCTATCTGCACGCCCTCTATAGAGAAGCTGAGTGTCTGATTCCCCAGTTTCCCCCTATCGGTCAGGCGGCTCAACGTCGCAACAAGATTAAGGGTCTGCCCGTAGTTTCCAGATAGATTAGGAACAAGCAGCCCAGTGTCCGCCTTATTGACTGTGAGAGTTGCGCCCCCCGTAGTGGGGTTATGTTTACTATTACCCGCAAAGACTGCCTCTATAGTATGTGCTCCGGGAGACAGTGCGTCCTCTAGCTTATAGTTCAGAGTGGCGATGCCTTTGCTGTTCGTGGTGCTATCACCTACTTTCACGCCGTCTATCTTGAACGTGAGAGGTTGACTTACCAGTCTTACCTTATCGGAGGCACGACGAAGCAGACCTATGAGCGCAACGGTTTTCCCATAACCTCCCGATGCACTGGTAACGAGTACTGTCGTTGGGGCTTTATTGACGGTGAGAGTAGATGTTATGGTCGAAGCGTTGTGATTATCGTCCCCAGCGAAACCTACTATCAGGGTATGCGCCCCTAACGCAAGTGTTTCGGGGACGCGATAACTGAAAATTGCTCTTCCTTTTCCATCGGTGTCTACCTGCCCTATCTTCGTACCATCCAGTTTGTAGGAGAGCGTTCTCGCGACAAGTTTTGCGCCATCGGTCTTACGCCTTAGCGTGGCGAGCAGTGGTGCTTTCTGCCCATAAACAGCAGTTATGGGAGGGCATAGGATACTCGTGTCTGCTTTGGTAATAGTGAGGGTTGCCGTAGCGGGCGAGGCGGCATTAAATAGCCCATTCCCAATAAACGTTACGGTAATAGGATGCGTTCCTACCTTGTATTGCGGCGAGTTTGGAGCAAGAAAGAGTGCTTTACCCGAGGCATCTGTGTAGTCTACCCCTAAATCAACAGAGTCTAAATTATAGACTAGCGGTGTTTGCAGGAGGGGCAAGCCGTTGCTAAGATGAAGTAAACCTATAAGATTGATAGGCTTACCATACTGCAAGGTGAGTGGGGCAGTAGCAACTTTCACATCCTGCTTTACGGCGGTGATAGAGAAGCTGTGTGTAGCCCCCGCAGAGAGATAGGTCTGGTCAATTGGACTGGAAAGATGCGCAGGTACGTTGTGATTGGATGTGGTGCCGTCACCCAACTGCCCTACCGTGTTTTCGCCCCATGCCTCTATCGTTCCATCGGCGAGTAGAGCGAGGCTATGGTTGCCTCCGCCCGCAATTTGGAGAGCAGTTTCTACTCCGCTAACCTGAACTGGAGCGTTCGAGTCTGCGTTACCGCCGTTACCTAACTGCCCTAGCGTTCCAAAGCCCCATGCCCACACAGTTCCATCGAACTTGAGGGCAAGCGAATGGTACGCGCCGGTAGAAATCTGCGCTACTCCAGTTAAATTGACTACCTTATTGGGAGAGATACGAAAATTAAAGTTGGTGCCGTCTCCCAACTGTCCTGCGTTGTTGGTTCCCCATGCCCATACGGTTCCATCTGTTTTGAGAACCATGGAGTGATAGTCTCCACCTGCAACCTGCACAACACCTTTCAAGGTTGCCACTTGCACGGCAACATTTCGGTGCCGCCTGTCTGCTATTCCGAGTTGCCCGCTATCATTGGCTCCCCAAACCCATACGGTTCCATCTGCTTTAAGGGCGATAGAATGGAACACACCAGCGGCTACTTGAACGACACGGCTTAGCCCTGAAACTTGAACAGGAGCATTTTTGCTCACATAAGTACCGTCTCCCAGTTGCCCTTTGGTATTCAAGCCCCATGCCCAAACCGTTCCATCTGTCTTCAACACAAGAGAGTGGAACCCCCCTGCCGCGACCTGCGCGACTCTTTTCAGGTTGGGAACCCGAATTGGAAGGCTCTTATCTATACTGGTTCCATCACCCAGTTGTCCACTGTCGTTATGTCCCCACACAAATACTAACCCAGTGCTTTGAAGAGCAAGGGAGTGCCCTCCTCCTCCAGCAATTTGGACAATACTACTTAGATTAGAGATAGACAGAGCGGACACGGCGTTATTAGCGGTTCCATCACCTAATTGACCATACTGGTTCCCGCCCCATGCGTTGGGAACTCCGACTTGGGCTTGGCTCTGCACGGAAGCCATCAAGCTGAGTGCAAGTACTGAGACAAAGGCTGTGAGTTGTCGTAAATAGATAGGGTATGTGTAAGATAGGTTCAAACTGCGCTTCATTATGCTTCTCCTTCAAAATATAGAGTTGTGACTATTTTTACGTAAGAGAGTGTTCGCGCCAATAGCGCACGTTTCCTGCACTATTTTGGGGAGGCTAGAGCATAATAACAGAAATTTAATGGCTCCTACCTATGAGTCTCATAGGTAGGAGCCATTTTATAAAAAGCCGACACTTCGGCGTGAGTTTGCTTTGCCCTGAAAGCAGGGCTGTTTTAATGTCTTTATGTGAAGCGAGCTGTCTCGCGGGTTGCTTGTATTAGTCGGAGATATATCCGAAGAGGTCACGCCTTCGCGCGGCATATTTGAGTTTGCGAAGAGCTTGTAGTTCAATTTGGCGTACACGCTCACGAGAGATTTGAAGTTTTTCGCCGATCTCTTGAAGAACGTGTGCAGCATCTCCCTCAAAGCCCATTCGTTGGCACATCACTTCGCGCTCTCGCGGGGTTAGGATTTGGAGAAGGTTGTTGAGAACCTCCTGCATCTCGGCAGTGATGACGGCATCTTGTGGGTTCTCGGCACTGGTGTCGTTGAGGAGAGAGGCGAGAGAGGTACTCTCTTCTTCGCCAACGAGCATATCCAGCGAAACTGGCTCCTGATTTGCCTGCAATAGCATATTCACTTTGCGTAGAGAGATACCCAACTCTTCAGCGAGTTGCTCTGGGGTAGGCTCTTCGCCAAGTTCGCGTGTATAGACGTTACGTATTTTCTCTATTTTGCGTAGCGATTCGGAAACATGGGCAGGTATACGAATGGCTTTGGATTTGTTGTCTATGGCTCGGCTAATGGATTGGCGTATCCAGTGTGTCGCATAGGTGCTAAAACGGTAGCCTTTGGAGGAGTCAAAGCGCTCTGCCGCCGTCATTAGTCCAATGGCTCCCTCTTGAATCAAATCTTCAATTGGGATAAGCGAGGTGCGGTAACTTCTTGCGATATTGATCACAAGACGCATATTAGCTTCCACGAGCTGGTCACGCGCTTGAGTGTTCCCTTTTTGGATGAGAGCGGACAACTCCACCTCTTCCTCAAAGGAGAGTAAACGCCTACGAGTGAGATGATGAAGATAAGACCTGCTTTCGGCAGTCCCACTACTGTACTCTCCGTCCGTCTTACTGTGGGACTGGCGATTTTCATCACTATTGGGAGCCCATTTCATCATCGTGTTCATCATGTTCCTCTTTCGTGGTCACAACAGGCGCGGAAGTGCCGTTCCTTAGTTGCGGGGTCGAACTGGTTATTCCACATTTCCATGTTATTTTTGT
>JAPLCR010000522.1 GCA_026392135.1 Armatimonadota bacterium | reverse complement strand
CTCTATCCTGCCTGCACTACAAATACTACTCACGGGGCAACCTATTTTACCCACTACATAGCCTGAGTAGTTACACTCTTTTGGGAATTAACCGCGAAATACGCGCAAAAAATGGCACACAAGCCCCATACTTGGAACCAATCATACAGGCTTTCCAACCTCAAACCACAAAGGCTCCTCTCCTTTGCGAAGGAGAGGCTGGGTGAGGTTATGTGAAGAGCCGCGACTCTGAACTCTTGCGTTTGGACTACCAAGCCCCCTACGAGAAAAGACGCGCAATGGTGAAGGCGGCAGATGCGGCAATCCCACCAATAAGCGTTGTTTGAATGGCACTACGGAGCGGAGAGGCTCCCACTGCTCTGCCTTTGAAAAACCCAAACACAAAGAGGGCGAGCAGCGTCAGGATAACCGACCAACTCAGCGCGGCACGCGATTGTGAGATGACGAAGTAGGGACTGAGAGGGATAATCCCACCCACAATATACGCGCCTGCAATGGTCGCAGCACTCTTAACGGCGCGTTTTGGGTCTGGCTCTTCTAGCCCTAGTTCAAAGCGCATCATAAACTTGATCCACGCCTCCGGGCGTTTCTGTAATGCCTCTACGATGATGTGGCTCTCGTCGCGGGTAAGCCCATACTCCTCCAAAATCTCCTGCGTCTCTTCCACCTCTTTATGTAGCAGATGCTCTATCTCGTAGTGTTCGCGCTTGAGTTCATTCTGGTAGTGTTCGCTGTCGCCCCGCGCCGCAAGGTAGCCCCCCAAGCCCATTGCAATGGAACCCGCTGCTATTTCGGCTAGCCCTGCGGTTACGATAAGGCTAGAGGCGGCTACGGCGCCAGTAAGCCCTGCCGCAAGTGCAAAAGGAACTGTCAAGCCGTCTGACATACCAATCACGAGGTCACGAACGGTGTCGGTTGAGGTGAAGTGCTTTTCGGCGTGGGGTGTAGTAGGCATAGGTTTCTCGCAGTCCTTAGTGTAAAGAGTCCTTCACTCTTCAATGAGTGTCATGGTGTAATGTAACATTTTACTACTATAAAGCCCTTTTCGCTATCCTACCACCATAACAAATACGGCAACACCTTGCCAAACGAGAACCCCTGTGCTATAATATCTCACCTTTTAATAGTAGGAGTGTTTTTGCGAACATGAAACGAACCTTTCAGCCTCACAACAGGCGACACAAGCGGGTTCATGGTTTCCGCAAGCGCATGAGTACGCACGATGGACGTAATGTCCTTCGCCGTCGACGCGCACGCGGTCGTCACGAACTAATAAAATAGTTTTTAAGGCGCGAAGGGAAACCGTTCGCGCCTTTCTTCCGTATCACCATTATCCAAAGTCGCCTGCCGTTTGGCAGGCGCTTCACCGTCACCCCATGTTACCTTCGGAACAACGCCTGCGCGACAACCGCGCTTTTCGTCGCGTCTACGGTCAAGGACGCTCCTATGCCAATGAACTCTGTGTTCTCTATTTGTGGCGTAGGCAAGGCTTGGCTCGTGAGGAAGCATTAGGGAGGCGCATCGGATTTGTGGTGAGTAAAAAGCAGGGGAAAGCAGTGCAACGCAATCGTATCAAACGCCGCTTGCGTGAAGCTGTTCGCCTTCGCCTTCCCGAACTACGCCCCGGAGCTTACGACCTTGTGTTTGTATGTCGTAAGGGGCTTAGCACAGCAGATGGGAAGGCAATACAGGCGGCAGTGACCAAACTGCTACTGCAAGCAAACGTGCTGACGGACGGAGAGAAGACACAATAGCCGCTTACGGGAGAGGGAACCTCTATGTTCCAACGCTTGAAAATCCCAGTTTCCTTCTGGAAATCCCCTTTGCGGTGGCTTCTTTTGGCAGTGATACGCGTGTATCAGTCCACCAGCTCTGTGCGCCCTCCCATCTGTAGATACCACCCTACCTGCTCTGAATATATGGCGCAGAGCCTTATTACACACGGCGTATTTAGGGGATTGGCACTCGGTATTCGACGTATTATTCGCTGTAATCCCTACTCGCCGGGAGGCTTTGACCCCGTTCCTGAACGCAAAGAGATTAGTCCGTTCTGACTCTTGAGGATAGTTATTTTGAAGGCACCCAAACTCCATCTGTTCCCACTCGCTCTTCTGCTCGCGTGGGGCTTCTCTTCTATCGGATGCGGTATGCAACGCTATGCGGTAGACCCTGACCCCAAAAAACAGTTTGAACACGCGAAATCACTGGAAGCCCAGTCGCCCGTAAATGCTCTTGAAGAGTATATGAAAATAGCGAAAGAGTACGGGAGCGGCGACGCAAAAACTGCTGAAGAGACCAAGAAGTTTCGCGAAATTGCTGGAGACGCTCTTACCCGCGCTACCAAGTTCGGCTACGATACCATAGACCCTAAACGTCTCGACAACTCCGCACTGAGCGGTGTTGCACGAACAGAGCTGGAGAGCCTTCAGTTTGAGGTGGGAGACAAAGCCCTCTTGGCAGCACGCGACCTTGTGTATCAGTATGGAGATACACAAGCCTCTATAAAAGCAAACGAGGCAAGATACGGAGATGGAGAGAGCCTTCCCCTCAAAGTCGCCCTCGAGCGACGTATAGACTCGCGGAACTCGCATATCTATAACTACAAAATCATCGATTCGATGATAAAGATTACAGGATCCAACCCCTACTTCAGTTACTGGTTTGCTCTGCTTTGTATCGCGGGTATCGCCAAAGGCGTGACTCTCCCGCTCACGCTAAAGTCGTTTAAGAGCCAACGAGAGATGCAGAAAATTCAGCCTATCATCAAAGGGCTACAAGAGAAGTATAAGGACGACAAACCTGCCCTGAACCAAGAGATGATGAAGGCGTATAAAGAGCATAACATTAACCCGCTTGCGGGCTGTTTCCCAATGCTCATCCAACTGCCCTTCTTTATCTGGGTCTACACCTCTATCCGCTATTATGAGTTTCACTTTGGACACGGCTACTTCTTCTGGATACACCCCTCCATTGGAGGTCATTTCAAAGGGATACTCGCTGGTAACCTGAGTGAGTTCGACCTTATCCTCACACTCCTCTATGCTCTCAGCAACATCATCACCATGCGGATGACCCCTTCGCCCGACCCGGCAGCGGCACAACAGCAGAAGCAGATGTCGGTGATGATGACTTTGATGATGCTCTATATGTTTCTCATCTACAAGTGGTCATCCGCATTTACACTCTACTGGATTATGACCAACACGATTGGAGCATGGCAGTCATGGGTCTACATCTATAAGCCTAAGCGGATGGAAGAGGCGGCGGCGGCAGCAAGCGGTGGAGTGATTGACGTGAAGGCGAACCCCGCAACCGCAACAAACAGTGGTAAGGGTAGCGTTCCTCCAACGAACACCGCACGTAAACCAGTCAACCGAAACCGTAAGAAACGCTAATAGCCCGGCGTTACCTCTCCCTCTAATAAAAGATCCTCCCCACTTGGGGAGGATCTTTTAGCAAGGTGATTACGGTCTTTTATGACCTTTGGGAGAGCCGCCTGTCCCTCTCTGCTTTAGCCCTCTTCTCGCTCTTGGGGCGGTCTACAGTATTGCGTGAATGTAGCTCTGACTGGGTGCGTCTAGTGCGCGTATATCGGGTATCTCGAAGCGGTTACCCTCCACATCCAAGAGCAAAAGATGATGCTCCGAGAGCCAAATCGCGTTCTCTTGAAGGCTCTGAGTCACAAAGTCACGCTCTCCGCGGTGTGTAAGAACGTGCCAGTAGGTAGCACCAAACTCCACTTTCGCATGGAGTATCTTGTGTACTGTCGCGGTAAGGTAGCGACGGTGTAGCTCCTCCTGTACCGCCTTCAAAGACTCCTGCTCCAAATCTGAGGGGTTCGTCACCATCGCGACCTCATCTCCCTTAGAGTTCAGGAGGGAGAGGTACTTACCGGGCTGTGAAAGCGGGGCTGACCAGACCGGCTTTATCGTCATAAAAGAGCGGTCATTTTGAATGGTCAGCCGCAAGCGGTCTTTGGGTTCATAAAAAAGTTGTAGGTCACTTGGGTTCATTGTCTCTCCTCGTTATAGTTCTCTAGTAACTACTCACGCTCAGTTTTTGCGAAAAGTTTCCTGAAAACCGCCATTTTCCCGAACGAGAAAGTGGCATAAAACAAGAAAATTTGTTCCTAATCCCAAAAGTTTCTTAAAAACCGCCATTTTCCCGAATGGGAAAACACGTCGAAGAGGCGAAGAGGGAAGCGTGAGTAGTTACGTTCTCTAACCTATTTATCGCCTCGATAGGCACTTTTGCTAAGCTCCACATACTTTCGTAACGCGCCCTCGATGTCTGCCTCTAAAATCAACGGTACACCAATCACAGCAATTTTGGCTCCCATCTGAAAGGCACGCACTCCATCCTCCACGCTGAAAGTCCCTACTCCCACAGGTATCTTGACGCGCTCTATCACGCCGGGGAGGTCGCTCAAGGGGTCGCGGGAGGGGTTTTCATTGCGTTGATCGGCTCCCCAGTGAACATAGACCGAATCTACCCCCATCGCCTCTAACTGTTCGGCACGCAGAGGAATATCGGGCGCGGCATAGAGGTCACTGATAAGTAGGACTCCCGTTTCATTACTGGCTCGAACCGCCTCACGAATACTGCTGTCGCTTGATACGGCACAGATAGTGCAGATTTTGCCGCCCTGCTTCTCTGTCTCCACAACGTACTTACGTACTCCATCCATCATCTTATAGTCGGCAAGCACAGGCACGCTCGGAAAGGCACGCGCAATCGCGCCTATCGCGGCGGTTCCGGCGAATGTGACGAGCGGAGTACCTATCTCTAACCAGTCTACTCCCGCTTTTACGGCGGCTTCGGCGATTCGGAGCGCGTCGTCTATGTTCAGTGTGTCTATAGCAACCTGAACGATGGGGGCATGAAGTGTTAATTTTTGCATGAAATGTCCTCTCTCTAAGTAGATGTACATAGAGAGATACGCTGAATAGAGACAGATTCCTGCGGGATTTTGTTGCAGAGTGCATAAAAGTAGCCGCCACTCATGCTAAGCGGTGCGAATTTTGCCGAATTCGCACCCGTATTAGTCTCTAATGACATTTGAGAGGACGGAACACTTTGCGCTAATTCGTTCCTACGCTAAGGGGCGTGAATTACAGAAACTTCTGTGGCACAAACTCGTAGTAGAATAGGGTATAATGGTTCGAGCGTTTCCGTGTTCTAACCCATTGCGCCCTACCTGCCTATAATCTATAGTAGATCACGAGTGAAATGGGAACTTAAAGGAGTTCACAAACCTAAAATGAGTATTTATCCTTCCCCCGATAAACTGGACAAGTTCGAGAGCAAGTTCGCCCTGGTGATACTAGCCGCCAAGCGTGCAAGGCAGATAAAAGACGGTGCGCCCCGCTTCGTGCAGAGCAAATCGCCAAACCCGCTGACGGTAGCACTAGAAGAGATAGCAGAAGGGTTTATCCTTCCGCGTCACGTAGAAGACCCCTCAGCGATGGCACATCACAAAGCCCTCAAGCCAACCGAACCCAGCCTCGAAGACATTATCGGCGCGGGACCCGTTGTCATTATGGACTCATCAGACCCACTCAGTGCCCTCCGCAATGCCGAAGCTGGGCTAGATGATGAGGATGAGATGCTTCTTTCAGATGAGGAAGAGGTTCGTCCGATGGACGAATTTGTGCTAGAGAATCAACTGCTAGTTGACATAGATGACGATGAAGATGAGGATGAGGACAATCTCTCTAATGGCCTCGATGAAGACGACGAAGACTAATCCAAAACAGTAGTTAGAGGCTTGATAGCATAAGGAGATTTTCGTTTAATGGCTGCTCAATCGCGGGATTTCTATGAGATGTTGGGTGTTTCGCGGAACGCAGGTGCCGATGAAATTAAACGCGCCTATCGTACACTCGCTCGCAAATTCCATCCCGACTTCAACCGAGAACCTGATGCCGCCGATAAGTTCAAAGAGATACAGGGAGCCTACGAGGTTCTTAGTGACGAAGCCAAGCGTGAGCAGTACGATCGTTATGGGGAGGCAGGGCTTAACCCTAATGCGGCAGGGGGCGCGGGCTTTAACAATGTCGATTTCGGGGATATTTTCGGAAGCTTCTTCGAGGACTTCATGGGAGGCAAGCGTTCAGGGGGAGCCTCCGAAGTTCGTGGGGACGACCTACGCGAAGACATAGAGCTTACACTGGAAGAGGTCGCTTCAGGCGTAGAGAAGAGCATCAAATTCCAACGCTTGGAGACCTGTGATACCTGTAGCGGAAGCGGTGCGAAGCCCGGAACTTCCGTAGAGACCTGCACACAATGTAAGGGAGCCGGTCAGATTCGCTTCTCCCAAAATACCCTGCTCGGAACCTTCCACACCACACAAGCCTGCCCACGTTGCCGCGGTAAAGGCTCGACGATTGCCAGCCCGTGTATCAGCTGTTCAGGGACGGGGCGAAGCCGCAAGACGGTGGAACGCTCTATCAAAATCCCCGCAGGAGCCGATTCGGGAATGCGCCTCCGGCTTGTGGGCGAAGGAGACTCAGGAGCTAGCGGAGGCGAACACGGCGACCTCTATCTCTTTATTCATGTGCGAGAACACGCGCTCTTTGAGAGGCGGGGTAACGATCTCTATGTCAGAATCCCTGTCAGTTTCCCGACACTCGCATTGGGAGGCACTATTCAGATTCCCGTTGTGGGTGCCATTGAAGAGATGAAGATTCCCGAAGGAACCCAGAGTGGGCACGAGTTTGTGGTAAAAGGGCGTGGGCTTCCCGATATTCGTGGGCGCAAAACAGGTGAGCTGTATATTACTGTTAATGCCGCCGTACCTCGGAACCTTAACCCAGTACAGAAGGAGCTACTTCAAAAGTTTGCAGAGACACTCGGCGAACATCACGAAGAGCAAAAAGGCTTTTTTGAGAGACTGTTTAAGCATTGATGAAACCATTTTAGAAAGAGCCTCCCCGTAACTTAATCGGGGGGGCTTCTCCTTGTAAACACACTATGATTTGGACTGTAATCACCGTTTCTTGTGCCTCTGATGCCACCGATGCCGTAACCGAAGCCCTTTTGGCGATGGGTTGCGGAGGGGTAGTGTTGCAGGGTAACGACCCTGTGCAGATTCAAGGCAGCCTTCCCATCTCCAGCAGTGTAGCGGAGAAGGTAGATACGCTTCGAATGCACCTCGACCGCCTGCCCGAATTTGGGCTGCCTCCCCTTACCGCGCCTATCGCACTTCACGATGCAGACGATACGGAGTGGGTAGACGTATGGAAAAAGCACTTCCACACCGCGAAAATCGGGAACCGTGTTGTTATTCAGCCCAGCTGGGAGGAGTATACACCGCAAGCTGATGAGGTGGTGCTAAACCTCGATCCCGGCATGGCTTTCGGTACGGGGAGCCATCCCACAACACGCCTCTGCCTTCTCGCTTTAGAGGAGCGGATAGTACCGGGAATGACGATTGCCGATGTAGGAACAGGGAGTGGTATATTGGCGATTGCGGCGGTAAAGTTAGGAGCCGCACTGGCTTATGCCACTGATATAGACCCGCTTGCACGAGAAGTCTCTGAGAAAAACGCTACTCATAACGGATTACAAGGGCGCGTACTGGTGCAGGAGATGGAGACCTTCGAGCAAGAGGCAAAAGCCTGTCACCTTATCGTTGCAAACATCATCGCACAGATTGTGATAGACCTTGCCCCAACGATACCGCCTCGCCTCAATGCAGAGGGTATCTTTATCGCTTCTGGCATTGTGGAGGAGTACCATGACCGCGTGAAGGAGGCGTTCGAGGCGTTAGGAATGACCTATCTGGAGACAAAGCGCGACGATATATGGGTCTGCCTTGTGTTCCGAAAAACGTTGCAAAACGAGCCCACACCCGAAGGCTTGCCTGCCCTTCCACGCGGTAACTATCCTTGGGCAGTGTAAGAGACTTACGAAGGAATAAATGTTCCGTTTGAAAAACTCAAGCCCTCACCCCCGTCCCCTCTCCCAATTCTGGGCGAGGGGTGACGATGGTGTAAGGTGATACGGATGGCGATAAGTACGCTTTCAAGCAAGGCTTTGGAACATTTTAACTATCGAGAGTCCCTAAGAGGTATCAGGTGCGACTATTTTTGTCTCCAGAGCAGTTCAAGGGCGACACCGCACAGATAACAGATGTTGACCATCAGCATCTCGTGCGCGTTATGCGGGCGAGAGTAGGCGAGAGTATCACCCTTCTCGATAACTGCGGCCACGCCTACCATGCTACTCTCACACAGATTGAGAAGCATACCGCTACTGCTCGTCTTGACCATGCTATCACGCTACACTCTGAGCCAGCTCTCTCCATTGCGGTAGGGCAGGCGTTGGGTAAGGGCGACAAGTTTGAGCAGGTGCTTCAACATGGGACGGAGGTAGGTGTTTCGATCTTTATTCCGTTACAGGCGGAGCGGAGCGTGGTGGATATCCCACCTGCCAAGCTAGCTACCCGCCTCCAACGCTGGCAGATGATTGCAAAGGGGGCGGCAGAGCAGTCAGGGCGGCTCTCTATTCCACAGGTGTTACCTCCTATGACGCTTGCTCAGTTCTGGAAGTGGTGCGAAGAGCAGAAGGCACAAGCGATCCTGCTAACCCCTGCACCCTCCGCGCAGAGCCTCTTTGCATTTCTGACAGAGAGTGCAAATCCGCAAGCGTCCTTTGCGATAGCAGTTGGACCTGAGGGCGGTTGGAGCAGTGCAGAGGTACTCTGCACACAGAAGGCGAAATTACCGTGTGTCTGTTTGGGTGAGCGGGTACTACGCACAGAGACCACTGCGCTCGTTACCGTAAGCCAGATACTCTATCATTTTGAACATTTCACCCCCGCGTAGAAACTCTACACAGGGCATAAAGAATAGGAGATTTTTCGATGGCGATTCTTGGTCCTGATGGCAAACCCATCTCAAAAGGAACACAACCTAAACCTGAAGTTGTGGAGATGCTAAACAAAATCAAAAGCACTGAGGAGCAGGGCGGGCTTGCCCTAGCTCTTCAGCAGATGGCGGCGGTATTTCAGTTCGATGTGACTTCCGATAGCGTCTTAGAGACTGCGTGCAACCTGCTAGAGCGAATGCACCAAGAGCAGGTGAATACATACAAACAGCTTCCGCTCGACCAGAGAAGGCAGATAGAAGCCCCTGTGGACGAAGAGGCAAAGATATTTCGCGTCCTCCGCGAGAATGCGTCTAGCCCACAAGCCTATTACGATGTGGCGACGCGCTTTTTCCGACTAGGGCAAGCCGTTATTTCGCGTCCATTCTATGTCCATGCCCTCACCCTTCTAGGCAAAGAGCAGAGCGAGCTGAGCCAGAACGCGAGTGTAGAGTACGCTCAGGTGATGATGGAGTTGGGCGGTTATAAAGAGTGTGCGGACATCCTGCAAAACCTGAACGATACCTACGGAGGTCTCCCAGTAGAGCTTATCCTCAAGATGACTGAGTGTTATGCTCTACTACGCCGTATGCCAGAGGCGGACACGCTCTATAGCGTGATAACAAAAGAGGCAACCGCCGACAATCCGGCTCTGGAAGAGTGGCGGGAGGAGACAGGTGACCTGCTTGCACGGGTACACGATTTTGACGACCGTGAGGTGATGGGGCTTCGTGAGTGGCACTATGTCCAGACACGGGGGCTTCTCCTTGCCACAAACACGGATGCCAATATGCCTGGTGAGAGATATGCGTTTTGTGCACCTCCGATATCCGATATTGCGAGGATCATCGCCATTACATCGGCATTTTTAGACATTCGCGGCTATGCCCCCAATCGGCTTCTATGGCTGGGTGAGCGTTCAGAGGTTTTGGCGCGGCTATTTGCAGAGTGGTGGGAGATTGATGAGGAGGATATTCGTCCCTATCAGGCGGGAGACAATACAGATGATGAGGACAACCTCGCGCTCCTAGTAATGTCTCATACTTCCGATATGTTGAGCCTACCCGATGAAGAGGCACTCTTTGAACTCTATGAGGCGCGTGCGGGGCTGATAACGTTTGCGTTGAATGTGCAGTGGACAGACCGCCAGCCGATAACGCCCGACATTACTGGAATGCTCTCACAGATGTGCTACTTGCCGTGGGAAGCCAATGTCGCGATGGACAATCATGGTAACGTCAATATTACCCCGCTGGAAGAGACTCCGGATGCGCGGACGTTGGCAAAGCAGATGGCGCAGTTCTTCCCCTCTGACGAGGAGTGCGACAGCGACGCACAGAGGCTCGGCGAAGTGTACGGAGGCTGTACAGACCTTATCGTAGACCATAGGGACGGAGAGCTGTTCCGCAAGTCACTGGTCACACACTCGCCTGTTCCTAGCCCGCAACTCAGTTTTGGGTAGAGAGCAGTTCATACTGCATTTGTCGTCTTTAAAAGAGGGGTGAGGCAGAGTATCTGCCCCACCCCTCTTCTGATTT
>JAPLCR010000537.1 GCA_026392135.1 Armatimonadota bacterium | reverse complement strand
TGAAGCCAAAATGGCTTGATTTCGCGTGTGAAAAACACCCTGTGGTACTACATTTAGATGGATTTGTAGAAAAAAATCCAGATATAGTGGCAAATATAGGGTGAGTAGTTACAGTATATCTTTGAAAGCTACGAATATGTGACAAAGTTTAGCGACATCGACTATAGTACGTGGTCTCCTGATGAATTTGATGAGGATGAAAACGAGCATTATTTCGAAACAGGAGACCGAAAAAATAAAGAAGCCCTGAACAGAGGTCTCATTGAAGCAAGAACTCTTTTGAGGATATGTCTTAAAGAGGTACTTTATTTGGAACGTCTGACACCTATGGATACTAACATCTCAAACCAGTCCGCGTCCAATACCGCAGAAAATGCGCCGCCTGTTGACCCTCGTAAGGTATTTGTAATACACGGGCGGCAGAAGCTAGGCGATTTCCACCAGTTTCTACGGGCGATAGGGCTAGACCCGATAGAGTGGAGTCAAGCGCGATACCAAACAGGTACGCCAACTCCTTTCACGTGGCATATATTCGAGACCGCAATGCAACAAGCCCACGCCTATGTAGTCTTATTGACGGGAGACGACGAGGCGCGATTGGCGGAGAGTCATTGGGGAGACCACGATAGTGTCCTTGAAAAAGAGCATCGCCCCCAACCAAGACAGAACGTGCTTTTTGAGGCGGGTTTCGCGTATGCTAAAGCCCCTAAGCGCACTGTATTTATACAAATAGGTTCCCTGAGAACTATCATGTCCGACTTAGCGGGGCATCATATCCTGGGACTATCCAACGACCCGCAAACCCGTCAAGAAGTCGCGAACGCGCTTCGCAATGCAGGTTGTCCGGCAAATACGAGCGGTACAGAGTGGATGAAAGCAGGGGATTTCGGATAAAACACGCCTGTAGTCAACAGCGTCGCCTATCGCCCTAGTCACCCCTCGCCCAGAATTGGGAGAGGGGACGGGGGTGAGGGCTAGCGGGAGTCAAGAAAATGGACAAGCCAGAGCGAATACGAGGTGTCCACTCTAGCGTACAGGAAATGGCGCAAACCCTGCGCCGCCAGATGACTCCCGCCGAAAAGATTTTGTGGAACGCTCTGCGTAGCGCGAGATTCGAGCGTTGGAAGGCGCGTCGGCAACATCCTTTAGGGAGGTTTATTCTGGATTTCTGCATCCCTTCCCATAAGCTTGTAATAGAGGCGGACGGTTCCATCCACGACCAACAGCAAGAGCAAGACGCAGTGCGAACCAGAATGTTAGAGGCTTACGGTTACCGCGTTCTGCGCTTCAAGAACGACGAGATTGAACGAAACCTAGAGGCGGTTCTCAAGAGCATTGAAGAAGCTTTGCGCGAATAAAAGCCCGTCGTCCAACGCAACCACTTGCCGCCCTAGTCCCCCCTCGCCCAGAATTGGGAGAGGGGTGTCCGCAGGACGGGGTGAGGGCTTAAAAAGGAGTATTCAACATGGATTCGCTAGACAAAATCTACTACGATGAGTTGACATGGCAAGGGATAAACGAGGCTGTCCTTGCCAAAAAAGTGGTTCTGCTACCGATAGGAAGCACGGAACAGCACGGCTATCACCTGCCTCTGGACGTGGATAACTTCCTTGCCCGTAGTGCCTGCATTGCGGCAGCGAAGCGGCTCCCTCGCGAGACGCTCATTATGCCGACTATCCCTTATGGCTACAATGAACACGCGCTCGACTTTCCCGGTACGATTCACGTCACCTACGAACACTTCATTGAGTACTGCCTAGATGTCTGTAAAAGCGTGGCGCACGCGGGTTTCGAGCGTATCATTATCATAGACGGACACGGCTCCAACGAACACCTGTGTGAGTTCATAGCACGACGCGCTACCCTCGAAACCTCCTCAATGGTCGCCTCTACTATCTGGACGAACCTTGCGATTGAAGCCTTCGAGAGCGTTCGCGAATCGGGACACGGGGGCGCGGCGCACGCTTGCGAACTAGAGACCTCCGCCTACCTCTACCTCGACCCCGCAAAGGTGCAGATGGACAAAGCGGAAGACCACTACGGGGGCGCGGCGGGCAAGCAAGGCTCTAAGTTCCTCCATGTAGACTTAGGGCGCGGCTGGGGACCCATGAAACTGATACGTTGGACAAGTAGTGCCACCCCCAACGGGGTCTCTGGTGCGCCTACCCTCGCTACCGCCGAAAAAGGGCGAGCGATTGTGGAGGGCGCAGGGGCGAACCTCGCCGAATTTATCCTCGAATTTAAGGAGTTGGAGAAGGGCGAGCGCGTAGACCATCGCGCCGTGAAGCCCGCCTTGCCGCAACTGCCTATTTTGGATTAGGGCATTTTCACCAGCCAATCCTTTCTTTAGCAAGGGGGAGCGTCTATACACACGATTCGCTCTGGTCTTCTGTACACAGTTTCTTTGTTCGTAGCCACCCTGTTCGGAGCTATCTCTTCACTTGCCTATCGGCGAGGCTGGCTAGACCGCTACAAGGAGAGTGAGTAGGGTGTCGTATATCGTCAAGAGACAGGTGAAACCCACGAAAAAGAGACTAAACCAGAGAAATCGCGTCAGCTTCCGCAGAAGTAAGAGGCATATTCCAAATGATGAAGTGTTGGGGATGGGGTGGGGGCGATGGGTGAGTAGTTACGATTAGAGATTGGTAAGCGCAGTATACGAAAAAGGAGTAAAACGCGCATGAACGCACACTGGAACGGTAGTAGTAGACCTCGCTTCACACGTCGAGAGATGCTACAGATGAGTAGTATCGGCTTCGGCAACCTAGCGTTGCTTGGTCTTCTAGATGAGGAGGCTCGTGCTGACAGCAAAACAACGGCAAAAACACGTGTGCATAAATCGACTAACCCGCTTTTCCCGAAACCTCCTCAGTTTCAGCCGAAAGCAAAGCGCGTCATATTTGTATTTCTGCATGGTGGACCAAGTCAGGTAGACACCTTCGACCCCAAGCCCCTCCTTACCCGTGATAGCGGGAAGCCTCTTCCCTTTAGTAAGCCGCGTATCGTCTCCTCACAGACAGGGAACCTACTTAAATCGCCCTGGGAGTTCAAAAAATATGGGCAGTCTGGTATTGAAGTCAGCGATCTATTTCCCTATATTGGGAGTTGTGTGGACGACCTCTGCTTTATAAACTCCATGTACGGCTCCAACTCAAGGCACGGCGGAGCGTTACTAGAGTTGCACACAGGCTCAGACACCTTCGTTCGTCCTAGCATGGGGTCGTGGATAACCTATGGGTTGGGAACCGAAAACCAGAACCTGCCCGGCTTTGTCACGATATGTCCCACGCTCACGCATGGCGGAGTAAACAACTGGAGTTCGGCTTTTCTCCCCGCCGCCTTTCAGGGCACACCAATTGGAAACGCAAGCATCTCCTCTGAAAAGGCACAGATTCCTTTTATTCAGAACGACGATACCCCCCGTGATGTTCAGCGGCAAGAGATTGAACTCATTAACCGCATGAACCGCGAAGAGTTGGTGAAAACGGGACCTGACCCCGCGTTGGAAGGTCGTATTGATGCTTTTGAACTGGCTTTCCGAATGCAGATGGCTACGCCAGAGCTTCAAAATATATCAGGAGAGTCAGAAGCGACTCGCAAACTCTACGGTATAGACGACCCCAAGACCAGTAACTTCGGCAGGCAGTGCCTTCTTGCTCGCCGCTATTCAGAGCGAGGCGTGCGCTTTGTACAGGTGACACATAGTTACAAATGGGACCAGCACAGCGATTTGAGGCGTGATCATACCAGCAATGCGAAAGAGGTGGACAAGCCAATCTCCGCACTACTACAAGACCTCAAAGCGCGAGGGCTACTTAAAGACACACTCGTAGTGATTAGCGGTGAGTTTGGGAGAACCCCTTGTGCTGAAGGCAACGACGGACGCGACCACAACCCACACGGCTTCACGACACTACTTGCGGGGGGTGGGGTAAAGCATGGCTTCAAATACGGCGCGACAGACGACTACGGCTACTTCTCAGAGGTGAACAAAGTGCATCTTCACGACCTTCATGCTACCATTCTACACCTTTTAGGGATGAACCACCTCAAACTAACCTACCGATACGCCGGGCGTGATTTTCGTTTAACCGACGTTCACGGTAATGTTGTACACGATATTATCACTGGATAGTTTTATATACGCTCAGGAGAACTACTTTGAACCCAAACACATCGCGTCGTGATTTTCTAAAGCAAAGTGCTACAGCGGGGGCAGGCTTATTGGCGGGCAGTCTGGTGGAGTTGGAAGCCGAAGGGGTGCCCAACGCCAAAAGTCACGCGATTCCTATTGTAGACACACATCAACATCTCTGGGACTTTCGTAAGTTCCGTCCGCCATGGCTTTCCAGCGAACCCAAGCTCAACAAAAGCACGACGATGGAGGACTACTACAAAGCGACTGCCGGGCTGAACGTGGTGAAGACAGTCTATATGGAGGTGGATGTTGCTCAAAAGCAACAGATGGAAGAGGCGCAGTGGGTGACGGAGGTGTGCAAAGCGCATAATACCCCAATGGTTGCGGGGGTAGTCTCCTGCCGCCCCGCTCTGCCCAGCTTCGGTGATTACGCACGGCACTTTAAAGGAAGCCCCTACATCAAAGGGACGCGACAGGTGTTACAGGTTCCCGAAGCACCCAAAGGCTTTTGCCTACGCCCCCAGTATGTGAAGAACATCCAACTACTAGGCGAACTTGGGTTGACCTTCGATATCTGTATCCGCCCCGAAGAGCTATCCGACGGAATTAAGTTGGCGCAACTCTGCCCGAATACACGCTTTATTCTTGACCACTGCGGTAACGCCTCCGCACGAAACCCCCATCAAGAGCAGTGGGAGAGAGATATTGCCGACTTCGGTCAGCAGCCAAACGTGGTCTGCAAAATATCAGGCATCATCAAGACGGTGAAGCCGGGCTGGAACGCCGGTAAAGAGCTAGAGTCTATCATACTACACGTTATCGAGAGTTTTGGCACAGAACGGGTAATGTTTGGCGGCGACTGGCCCGTCTGCAATGTCTCCTCTAGTTTTCGTGGCTGGGTCGAAGCTTTAGACTGGATTTTGCGAAATATGAAACCGGAAGAACAGCGCAAAATCTACCACGACAACGCAGTACGCTTCTACGGTTTGAAGTAGAGAGAAGCCTGAAACAGATACAGAGGGCTTGGTCACTAAGACCAAGCCCTCTGTTTATTTGAGTACCGCTTTAGGAGAGGAGAGTGCCTCTCCACTAAATTTCAACAGGGAGGTTAGGAGAGGTCTCCGTAGAGTACCTGAATGTAGTTGACCTGTCCGTCATGGTAGACCGTATTCCAATAGAAAAGGTCAATGGCGAAATCTGCCCACGTAGTTGCCTTCCCGCCGTGGATGGGGTCTGTGGTTGCGTCCCCTAGTTTGTCTTCAGGGAAGTTGGCAATCGCATTGGCAAGTGCCTCCGTAGAGGACTGTAGCCAAGCAAGGCAGTCCGCCTTATTGCGGCGTGCATCGGTGGCAACTTTATAGTCGTCCCAACTGATTGCGGGCATCTCTCCAGTACTGTATGCCTGAGCCACCCACTCGTTGAGGTAGGCGCACTCTAGTGCTTGGTCGAGAGCATCACGTCCTGGATTGCCCTCAGTTTCAGGGTGCCAGCTAATGCGGTCTTCAGGCACTTTTGCTACAGCATCGTGCAGTGAGGTGCCGGCAGCGCGAATCTTGTTCGCAAGGAATTGAGAGAGATTGATAGCAGACATCTTTGGCGTTTTTTCCTTTTTCTCCCCGTCTAACGGAACGCGTTTGCAGGCGGTACGGGGTAATGCCGCCTAGAACAATAAAGTACGCGTAGTAGAGTTCGCCTCAGAGCCTTGTTTCTCCTTCTGTGCCTGAGTAGAAATAGACTCCTTGCCGTCACTTTGAAAAAGAAGTAGTATCCGAGGCGTTATTGAGAGTGTGGAGAGGCGAGAAGGCTATCCTCAGAAACAAGTTCAACAGCGTGTTCACTATGTGCCGTGAAGGGGCTCTCCCCCACGCGGGTTGGGTCGCTATTGCCAACCGCATTAAATGCGACTATCAGAGCACGGCGCGACCTCTCCGAAATATTATGCCCAGAGGCGTGCATCGTATTGCTGTGCCAAGCCACGAAGGTACCGGGCTTCCCTATCAGTTTAATGCGTGCGTATTTGCGGCAAAACTCCGGCATAAGCGATGAGGGGATTCGTAGTTGATTGTCTCCTGTCGCGGGGTTTGGCGCGGTTTCGTGGACGACCACCCCCTCCCGATGCGAGCCTGCTAAGACCTGCATACAGGCATTGTCCTCTGTATGCTCGTCCAGCGTCACCAAGCACGAAGCCATGTCTGAACGTTCGTGAAGACTTTGCCAGTAGCCAAAATCTTGATGCCAGTACTGCACCGAACCCGTGAAAGGTGCCTTGAACGCCAGCTTACTATGATAGAGGTAGAGCGGCACTCCCATCAACTCCTGCATCACGCCTGCAACTCGCGGGTGACGACACATGAGGGCAAAAAGCGAGCCTGTACGGTGGATGTCAAACTGAAGCCGCGCCGTTGCACCATCTTCAACCACCATACCGCCTCTGTTTCTACCCCCCGCTTCTGCCACAAGTTCCTGTGTATGCAGGCGTTCCGAATCCGCGAGGGTTAAGGCTATCTCCTCTAAAGAGAAGAGATCAGGAAGAATAAGGTAGCCATTTTCCCTAAAGTATTTGCGTTGCTCAGGTGTCGTAATCATCGTATCTCCTTATGTGAGAGGGCTATTCTGGTGTAACGGCACGATAGTGTGTCATATTGGCTGAGGGCGGAATGCCTATCGGGTTGTGTTGCCATCGGTCAATACCCCGCACCGGAAAGGTTTTGAAGAAGCTCCATACAGAGAGGTCGCACTTCACTTCGCTTGCCGCATAGCGAATGGTCAGCCCACAACGCAGACTACTTGAAAAATTTGCGTCGGAACCGTGAACGATATTATCGTCGTGGAGGCTAATTTCTCCCGCTTTTAAAAGGAGGGATGCGGCATTTTGTATGTGGAAACTACCTGTTTCAATCTCCATATCCAACACATCCGATTCCTTGTCCGATTTGCGATAACGCATTTTCCCTGCACGGTGGCTCCCCGGAATAACTCTCATACAGCCGTTCTTCTCGTTGCTCTCAGCAAATGCTAACCAAACCGTAACTGCTTTGTGAGGAGAGAGGGGCCAGTAGAAGGCATCTTGATGCCAAGGAGTGGTTTTGCCATCACCCGGCTCTTTGGCGAAGAACTGTGTGCCCCATACGTAGAAATCCTGCCCCAGTATGCTCTCTACGCAGTCGAGTATAGAGGGGTGCGTGCAGATGTCCCAAAGCTCTTTATCCTCTCCATGCCACCAGTCCATACGCTGAGTAGACACCCCCAGAGGCAAAAGTGCCCTTAACCGGTGATATGTGTGTAGAAGTCCGGCTGTCTCCTCGTTAGAGTACACTGGAATACCTGTTAGGTAGCCTTGTTCATTATAAAGGTCAACGTCTATCTTTTGCGTAGCCACATCTTCCCCCCACTACTGTAGAAAACGGTACATCGGCATTTTAAGCGCAATGCCCAAAATACTCCAAGCTGCTCCCATTACAAACTCTCCCAAGATAAGCCCCATGAAAAAGGGTAGGCTTTGGCGATAGATTCGCAGACCTCCGAGGTGTATGAGTGCCCACTTCAAGAGCCAACCTACAAAAATCGAAAACCAAAACCAGTTTGTATTCCAAGTTCCGAGAGAGATAGCGTAGCCTGTTGGGTGAAAGGGATTCAAGGGGAAAACGCGGCGTAACCCCATGAGACCAAAGATGCCCGCTAACCCAACCGCTGTGGCGAGGAGAGAGGCAGTTTGGCTGGGAGCGCGATGCCCACTCCAAGTAGCCATCTGGTTAAAGTTCGCCTGCAACTGCCCCTGCTCACCAAAAATTGCCCCTCCGTAAGTATAGGCGTGATCTAAATAAGTCCATGCGGAGGCGAGTGTACCAACGAGCAGTGCGAGTAGAATCCCTCCTACGAGAGGTCGGCTTGACATATTTCGACGCGAGAACATCGCAAAGCCCTCCAGCATTCCGGGCATAGGGTGGCTGCGGTAGGTGCGGTTGAAGGCAGTGAAGAGTGTAAACACACCGAGAGCAGGGGCTCCCAGTGTATCGCCTCCAAACGATGTTACCATCATGCGGAGAGGGTGCGTCTGAATATCGTGGGAAGGAGGACCAACCTCTGCACGAACACGAGTTAAAGCCAACGAAATTGCGAAAAACAGAGCGAAGAACAGAGCCATCCACCAGATAGGGACAGATGCCATGACTCCTAGTACTAAAAGAAAGAGCATTCCGAAAGCTAATCCAAGCAGAGCCGAGCGGGGCGATAGCGGCTCATCACCCTGTCTTTGCCCCGATTGCCGCGCTCTAACCCACTGCTCCTTGAGGTAATGCCTGCTAGTCCATAGAGCGACGATGGCAATACCAAGCCATGCTCCTGCCCCTTGCTCTACAGGGTAGGGGAACTCAGGTGAGCTGGTAGCACCCCACATATCTCCTACAATCCGCACACCTCTTCCCAACAGATAGAAAAACCAGATAGAAAACGAGAGGTCAAGCGGAATAAAATAGGTCATACCAACAGCAAAGGGGTAAAGCCCTACGGGAGTCCATCCCATTGCAGAAAAGGGGCGTGAGGTAAAGAGCGAGTTGAGGCTGTATTCGGTAAGAGTACCGCCAAGTCCGGGTATCTGCGGGTAGAGATAGTGCAGTCCGTTTATCAGGTCTATCCCGCCCGCAATACAAAAGCCTGCCCACATAAATCGGTTTCGGAAGAGCGTTCCTCTGGGTTCGCACATCGCTAATGGCAACTGGATGTTGGGATAGGAGAGCCGCTCATGTTGCACCCACCGCTCATTGAGAAGCGTCACCATACAGAGCATCATACCGCCTAACACAAACATAATGAGCGACCAGAGGGCAACCGGATATAGCCATAGAAGCAGATGTTGGCGCGTATAGAGCGTAGAGTGCCCAATGAAAAAGTCGCGAAGAGCCTCATGGTTTTTCAACACAAGCCCCTCTGGGAGGTGCTGTTGAAACTGCCCCCAGTGGTTTTCGGGGGTTCCAAACCACGCGATATAGGCAATGGAGGGCCAGACTATCTCCAACATATCGTGCCCGCCGATAGAGGAGGAGACGGTCAGCATAATGGTCAGCAACAGTATCTCAGCCTCATTGAAGGCATAGCGCGGCAAAACACGCTTTAGGAAAGCGTTGCCCCCAAGTATTATAAGAAGCGAGAAGATGACATTGTAGTAGAGGCTCACAATACTCGGAAAACTCTGCCCGGTGGCATAGCCTGCCCGCCCCCACAGTGCCATCGTCCAGTAGGCATTGACTATCATCAGGGGTATCGCCAAAAGAAACGCACGAGAGCGTACCTTTCGAGGGCTTGCCTGCTCCTGCTCCGCACCCTCCAAGCTCCCCAAAGGTCTGTCCGCGTGTAATGGATGCTCTATAGGTGTGTTGTCGGGTAAACGTGCCAATCGGCTCTCCTACGCATAAGATATGATAAGCGTCTCATGCACGTCATCTATAGTAGCATAAACGGCTTCAGAGCTAAAAGTAATCTCTGTAGAAGGGTTCAACGCTCTTGCGTGTTGGACAGGCTGGCGAACTGTGATTTTTGTACGGTAGAGTGGAGCCTCTTCCATAAGGCTAGGAAACAGTCTCTGACAGTGCCCCTCTCCCGTACAAGTTGCTGGTGATAGATAGCCTATCAAGTGTACGCGAATAGTGCGGTTCGACTCATCAAGGGTGACAACACTCTCTACGTGTAGGGGAGCCTCTACTGTAACAAGAGGCAAAGGGTGTAATAGGCGAATAGCGTTCTGTATCAACAGTCTCTGCTCTACAGTTCGATACTCGCTGGCAAAGCCTGCATCCGGCGAACAGGATAGTGTGAGAACCTCTCCCTTGCCATAGGAGTTCAGAAATACCGCAGGACTCACGGCTTCTCGTGCCGACATGGGGAGGGAGTAGTTTTCTGTACCTTTTCGTTGGCGTAGAGTGCGATGCGGCGTGTAGAGTTCTCCGTATGTTTTGGCGGTTGTCGCCTCGTAGGCTACTGCGGAACCATAGGTCAGAAAAGCCCAATCAGTAGGTATACCCCTATTCAGCCTCTCCATGTCGTTTGGGGAGGAGGCTAGAGAGACATGATTG
>JAPLCR010000240.1 GCA_026392135.1 Armatimonadota bacterium | reverse complement strand
CAGGTTGAGGGACGACGGTAAGGGATTCTCTATAGTTAAACTGTTCCAAAATTTCTAGTGCAAGAGAGCCTATCGGCGAACAGAGTCGCCTACCGCGCTAGTCACCCCTCGCCCAGAATTGGGAGAGGGGACGGGGGTGAGGGCTCGTGGTTTTCAAATGGAACAGTTATTCTTACCTAAGTCCCTAAAAGGGAGAACTTGAACTTTTCAAACACCGACAGTATAAAGAGAGGCTATCGCCCAACAAAACCACCTACCGCCCTAGTCACCCCTCGCCCAGAATTGGGAGAGGGGACGGGGGGGAGGGCTTCTGGTTTTTAAGTGGAACATTTATTCTGACGCGATTCCCTAACCCCTACGCCTTCTTTTTTGCGGGGGCTTTGGGGGTAGGAGGTTTAGGCTTCTCAAACTTCAAACTGACCGAGTTGATACAGTAGCGAAGCCCGGTCGGCTGGGGACCATCGTCGAAGACGTGCCCAAGGTGTCCACCGCAGCGGCTGCACACCACTTCCGTGCGAACCGAACCCAGCGACGTATCCTCGTGGCTAATGACTGCTCCCTTCTGAACCGGCTGCCAGAAACTGGGCCACCCTGTCCCCGACTCGAATTTCTGCTTAGAGTGAAAAAGAGGCAAGCCGCATCCTGCACAACGATACGCCCCCTCCTCATGATTATTCCAGTAAGTCCCAGTGAAGGCACGCTCTGTTCCCTTATCGCGTAGTACCTCATACTGTGCGGGGGTAAGTGCTTTACGCCACTCAGCCTCTGTCTTAACGACTTTTCCGGCGGCGGCTTTCTGTTTTGTGTTAGAGGCAGGAGGTCCCGCAGAGAGAGCAGAAGGCGAAGCGCACCCCATCACCCACAGTCCAACGGCTATAAGCCCCCATTGGGGGCAAAATTTGCGAATCATATCGTATCCTTTCCATTTTTCAGGCTTCCCCTACAATTGAAGAGGAACACTCTCATAAACGCAAGAGAGAGATAAAAAGTTCCAAGCGATTGCGAGCATTCAGAGCACCCTGTCCATGACGAAGAGACCGCACGCTTAGTTTCCATATAAGGTGTCACTTTCAATAGGCTCTACCCGCACAATCAGAGAGATTCTCAATGAGGAATAAAATAGTTCGCCCTAATTATTAAAATTTCCTCATTTTCCACTTGACAAGTGGTACGGAACTGGTTTACACTGAGCTGTACTGTTCTGGGAAGGGTTACCAATGCCAAAAAGTAAGGAAGGCTCTCATACACGCTCTCTCGCCTATCTGCAATTAGCGCATGAGCTACGTGAGCGAGTCCGACAAGGCATCTACCCGCCCAATACCTACCTACCCTCAGAGCGCAACCTCTCATTAGAGTGGAAGGCGAGTAGACAGACGATACGGCAAGCCCTCCAACAGCTTCGCGAAGAGGCGATGGTTGTTTCAGAACATGGGCGTGGAAATCGGGTTTTGTGGGAAAAACCGGAAGGCAGTTCGCCTGAAAAAAATGGCACCTCCTATGCCAAATTTGCGGCACTCGTTATCTACGGTATAGCGCACGGAGGAGCCATGAACATCTGTCAAGGAGCCGTCTCCGCTATGCAGTACGACGGCTATCACCTCATTGTAGTGGAGGTCGCGCAAAATGTGCGCCGCCGTGCAGAAGAGGAAGCCGCGCAGATTAGGGCACTCATAGATAAAGGGATACGCGGACTTCTTATCTACGCAGAGCCTACCGATAAGAACCGCGAACTGCTGGAAGAGGCACTCGCAAAAGGGATACAGGTCGTACAGATCGACCGCTACCTAAAGGGGCTACCCTGTGATTACATTGGGATAGAAAACGCCCCAGCCGCAGAAGAGATTACCGAGCACCTTCTACACGCAGGACACCGGCGTATCGCTCTACTCTCTTTTCAGAATGCCGCCTCTACCTGCCAAGAGCGCCTACAAGGCTACTGCAACGCTCTCAAGCGTAATGGGGTTCCTGTAGACGAGGCACTCATTACCTACTGCGACCCGCGCAAAGAGAGAACGGCAGAGATGGTTCGCATCGTACGCCAGTGGAGAGCCTTACCAGAGCCGCCTACCGCTGTCTTTGCAGTCAACGACGAACTTGCTTTAGAAGTATTGAAAGCGATGACAGCACTCTCTATATCCGTGCCAAGTCAAATGGCACTCGTAGGCTTTGACAATCTATTTGCGACGGGGCTTGTATCCCCTGCACTCACCACCGTCGCACAACCCTTTTACGATTTGGGGCGCACTGCCGCGCAGCTTCTTTTGAGCCGGATGCAGAGTAGCTACGTGGGTGAACCGCGAACGATTCGACTACCGACTCGGCTCATAGTGCGCCAAAGTTGTGGTACAGAGCCGCTCCCTCTCGTACCTGTCGCGTTATAAAAAGAATTTGAGCTATCGGGTTCCATCTACTGGTAACAGTGAGACCGAAACGCACACACTACTATTTTTGACCCAAAGGAGGTGAAAAAACATGAAACAACAGCTCAATCCCGCAGTCGCATGGGTGGTCATCGCAGTGATTGTTATTGTCGTGGTCGGTGTAGGCTACAAACTACTCAGCCCAAAGTCTGTCGATTACGATAAAAAAGGGAGTGAGCAGATGATGACGAAAGTAAAAGCTGGGGAAAAGATGTACACCCCACCCGGCGGTAAAGTGGACTTTAACGGCAAGTTCATTCCACCCGGAATGTCTAAGCAGTAACTCCCTCT
>JAPLCR010000653.1:817-4796 GCA_026392135.1 Armatimonadota bacterium | reverse complement strand
CAGAAGCCTCTTGTCCAATGGAGCGGTGAGCGGGACCTCGATGGTCGTACACTATTCCTTGATAGTTTCCTTTGATTTTGACATCATTGAGCATACTTTCAAAGGCGCGTATTACCGCCATATCGCGATGGATGCGGGTGAGTGCTTCTGTGCCGTATTTTGTTTTCTCTTGTGCGACGGTACGATTGTACTGATTCATCGGAATTGGGTCGAAGCTGAGTTGACCCGATTTGCGAACGTCTTGTGGGTGAATGGGGATGGATTTGGGCATCCGAATGGCTCCTCTGCACACTTGGGAAAGGATTTCAATTCATAGTATTAGGTACATAATACAACAGAAAAGCGAAATAAATCAATAGCAAAGGCAAGGAAATGAAAATAGTTTCAGATTTGCGTTTTCGCCGTTTTCGATATGAGTACGTAATTTCGCTCTTTTTCAGGTAATTGTGAAAGTGAACGTAACTAATCGAGTACAATAGTGTCTGATATTTCGCTAACAAGCGCAAAAATAAGTCGCATTAAGCGATGGAGACGTGAGGAATACCTCAGATGTTTGCTGAAGAACGACAGCGTGCGATACTGGAACAACTTCGTAGAAAAGGTAAAGTGACTGTAGAGGAGCTTACTCAAGCTTTTCACGTATCACCACCTACTATCCGTACCGACCTGAGCCGGCTTGAAGAGCAGGGTTACCTACGCCGAACGCATGGCGGAGCAATAGCAGTAGGCAATACTCTCTATGAGCCTCCCTTTTCGGAGCGGGCTGTTTTGCGTCAGTCTGAAAAGCGCAAAATTGCTCGTGCGGCTGCCGAGCTTGTACATGAGGGCGAGACCATTCTTATTGATGCGGGGACGACCTGCCATGAGATAGCATTGCGCCTCAAGGAGTTCGATAAGTTGACGGTAGTCACGAACTCACTTGCCACCGCGCAGACCCTTGCAGAAAATGAGGGTATCCAAACCATACTGATAGGAGGAGTCGTACACTCCTTACGACGCGCCACATTAGGGGCACTTGCCACTCAGTTCTTGGAACCTATCCAGTGTGACAAGGCTTTTGTCGCGTTTAGTGGAGTGGATATGGTATCGGGTTTTTCTGTGATTGATTTCGATGCTGCTCAGGTTAAACGGCAGATGATGTCGAAATCAAGGCAGGTGATTGCCGTCGCTGATTCGAGCAAAATTGGGCAAGCATCGTTCGCACGTGTCGCAAGTTTGAGTGAAGTGAGTGTGCTTATAACCGATTCGGGAATTGTGCCAGAGGATCGTTGTGCACTCGAAGAGGCAGGGCTTCGCATCATTGTCGCAGAATAAAACAGTGAATATTTTCAATGTCACGTTTAAACGGGTGTTTTGTCTACGTTGCCGTCACACTAGCCCTCTATAATGTTATGTGTAAAGCATCTTCCTTTACGTTGAGAGTTCCGTTTACGGTACGCGGGAGCAACCCTCCTCATGAAGTAGCGCATACGGACACTTGGCAAACCACGTTAATTTGACCTCGACCTTAAGCAAGTCGAGGTATTTTTTTTTGTTTTTAGCACTGCATACGGTGCTTGTATTGGATAAAGCCCTCTTTTGCTCATGAGGAGCATGAAGGATTAGCAGAGTGCTAGCGACACTTTTCTAGCGTGCTGTACATAGGTTGCGAAGCTACTTTACTCCTCAAGCGCGAAAGTGACTGCGTTGTTCCAGTTCATAGTGCGTCCGCTTTGATAGTGTGCCTGATACTCCGCATCTCCGAGTGCTGCTTGAACCGCCTGTTGTAAGACACGGTGCTCCTCTATCGCAGAGGTAGAGAGTGTGGAGCCGATTTCGTCACGAAGGCTATCGGACGCACCGAGTAGCCGAGCTGCTCGTTCGTAGTTTTGCGCCTCATAGTTAAGTTGCGAGAACGACCACAAGCCAAAGACCATCTGCCCTCTGTCGCGTAGTTGTCGCGTGATTTGTAGTCCTTGTGTGAGGTAGTCCTTTGCGTCTACTAACTCACCCACACGTAGTTGGACGCGACCTAAATTGGCGAGATAGACTGCCTCGCCAATTTGTGAACCGGTCTCTCGGAAAATCGTTATCGCTTGCCGATAGAGGACGCTCGATTCGGCGAAATCCTCTTCGTCGTAGGCAAGATTACCCATGTTTCCAAGTATCATTGCCTCTCCGTACCTATCGCCTAGCCGGCGTACTACATCCAGTGCCTGACGGTAGTACTAGCGGGCTTGTGCAAGCTCACGCAGGAAGACGGACATATTCCCTAGTGTGTTCAGGCAGAGCATCTCCTCCGCGCTGTCGTCTACTTCACGGGCAATCTGCAACCCCATTTCAAGGGTTTCCCGTGCTTCTGCATACTCTCCTAAGCGATGGTGCATCACGCCAACCCAATGCAACGACTTAGCGCGTGCGTTTGTACGTGCCGTTGACCCTGGATGCGCGATAGCTGCCTTGAGGTAGTCGCGCCCCATGCGGAGATAGCCTCGCCTCCACCAGTAGCGTCCTAGTGCCCCTGCTAGGCGCATAGCACTCTCTGCGCCGTCTTCGTTGTTGAGGCAGGTATCGAGTGCAATTCGCAAGTTATCGTGTTCTACATCTAACCGCTTTAGCCATTCAGCCTGCTTGGGCCCCATTATTGCGGTTTCGGCAGATTCAGCAAATTGCAAATAGTACTCCTTGTGTTGTATGCGTGTCATATCCGCAGAGTCACTCTCTTTCATTATGTCGCGTGCGTATTGGCGCACTGTTTCCAGAAGGCGGTAGCGGGTCTCTCCTAGATGAGATTCTGCAATCACCAAAGATTTATCGACGAGCGAGATAAGCAGGTCTAGCACATCCCAATCTTCTATCACGTCACCAGAGCAGACCTGTTCTGCTGCTTCCAGTGTCCATCCACCAGAGAATTGGGAGAGACGTTGCCACATTAAGCGCTCTTGTACATTCAGGAGGTCGTAGCTCCAGTCAATCAGTGCGCGAAGCGTCTGCTGTCGTGGCATGGCAGTTCGCACACCTCCTGTTAGGAGTCGGAAAAGGTTGTCAAGGCGCGAATTAATCTCTTCCACCGACATGGCGCGAATACGTGCTGCCGCCAACTCAATGGCAAGGGGGATACCGTCTAGGTGGTAACACAGCTCCGCAAGGGCGGGGGCATTTTCATTTGTAACACTAAACTGAGACTGATGGAAGGTCGCACGGTCTATGAAAAGCCGTACCGCCTCGTACTGTGTGAGGGCTTCGAGTGATATTTTATCTTCTAGGTTGGGGCGGGAGAGGGGAGGGGTACGGTAGAGAAGCTCTCCTGAAATGCCTAATGCCTCACGGCTAGAGGCAAGCACGCGCACATTTGGGCAGGCTTGCACTATAGAAGCGACTACACGCGCCGACTCTGCGATAAGATGTTCGCAGTTATCCACCACAAATAGAAGGCTTTTGGTTTTCAAAAAGACGAGAATGGTCTGGAGGAGTGGTCGCCCCGGCTCTTCGCGTATGTTTAGCACTGCCGCAATCGCGTGGGCGACGATTGAGGAGTCTGTGACAGGAGCCAGCTCAACAAACCACACTCCATCTTTGTAGTTTTCCAGTACTTCCGCCGCGATTTGTAGAGAGAGGCGTGACTTACCGCACCCGCCAAACCCTGTGAGTGTCAGTACTCGCGTTGTAGTCAGCAGTTCGAGAACCTCTTTTAGCTCTCTCTCTCTTCCGACAAAGGAGGTGGTTTGTTGGGGTAGGTTGTTCGGATAGTCTGGGTTATCGAGCGATTTAAGCGGCGCGAACTCAGAAGGTAGGGACGAGTGAAGAAGCTGAAAGACCTGTTCTGCGCGTGCAAGGTCTTTCATGCGGTGTGCGCCCATATCTCGCAGTTCAACTCCGGGAGGCAAGGCATCGCGTACAAGCTCTTGTGTCACGTTTGAGAGAAGTACTTGTCCGCCGTGCCCAAGACTAAGAAGCCGTGCTACACGGTTGAGCGGAGCACCAAAGTAGTCGTTGTCTC
>JAPLCR010000653.1:0-734 GCA_026392135.1 Armatimonadota bacterium | reverse complement strand
GTCTACAGCACCAGTGTGCATCCCCATGCGAACCTTAATGGGGGTAGGTGTGACCCACTCTTCCGCTTGAATGGCAAGTTGTCCTTCCAAACAGGCGGCAAGAGCGTCTGGAGCCAGAGGGAAGACTGCACAGAAGGCATCGCCTACGTTTTTAAAGACGGTGCCACTATTTTCACGAATAATGCGATGGAGGAGTGCATCGTGCCGTTCCAAAGCGACGCGCATCGTGTCGGGATGATTCTCCCAGAGACGTGTGCTTCCTTCAATATCGGTAAACAGAAATGTGAGAGTACCCGTAGGTAGGTTCATAAAAGGGCAGTCCTGCCAATGCGGGATAAGATTTGGTATGGGGTGTTTCGCCGTATTAGCGTGTGATTCCTTGTTTTTGCAGGTATACACGTTAAAAACGTCGAAATAGAGCCTAGAGGTAACCCTTTTGTACTAAGGAGGCAGTGGATATGGATACGTCGTGCTTGCAAAATAGGCTTACACCGCAAGAGCGTGAGCAGTTCGAGCAAGAGGGGTATCTCGTTGTCAAAGAGGCTCTTCCCCTGTTTCAGTGCGACGCGCTTACTCAAATAGTGGATAACATTCTCGACTTTAGCCCTTTTATGCGGCTTGAGCGAGTATGTCATGAAGTCTACGCCATAGTTTCTCCGGAATTAGGCGTTGTGGCGCGTTTTCTTCCAACGTTGTATAATTCATCGCGCCCCATAAGTGCCGTCTGACGGCTC
>JAPLCR010000043.1 GCA_026392135.1 Armatimonadota bacterium | reverse complement strand
TGTTCGCCTTCTGGACTACGCGAGTTGAGGCTATCAATCAACTCTACTTTACTGTGGATGGGTTTCTTGCTGGACGCATCGCGCCGCTTGCGCTCTTCCCAGGCTGGCTTGGGTTACTCGCATACTATTCGCCGTTCCGAAGTATGGCTACCTTTCCTGTTGAGATTATTTTGGGGAGACTACCCGCCGAGCAGTTCCTGACGGGATTTCTGTATCAGATATTCTGGCTTGGGGTGGGGGTGGGGCTATTCAAACTGCTGTGGGCAGGGGGAATGAAGCAGTATTCGGCGGTGGGCGCATGAGATATTTAGCCCTCTTTCGCGTCTTCTTTCGCACAAGCATTCAGACCGATATGGAGTACCGCGTAGACTTCTTTTCGCGCATTATCGCGAGCCTGCTCGCACTGCTCACCACGATGGCGGGGCTGAATATCGCGTTCACCTACACAAGCAGTATCAAAGGGTGGTCATTTTCACAGGTAATGGTTCTGCTCTCAGTATACTATCTGATGGATGGGCTGATTGAGATGTTTATCGCCCCAAACATGAGAAATATCATGGCGCAGGTACGCGAAGGAACCCTTGACTTTCTACTCTTAAAGCCCGTTCCTGTTCAGTTCCTCGCCACATTTCGTACGGTGAACATCTGGCGTATGGTGAACGTTTTAGTCGCACTGGGGCTTTCCATCTACACCATCGGTAAGCTCTCACTCACCATCGGCGGGGGAGAGGCACTCACCTTCGCCATCACCCTCGCCGCAGGCTGTGGAATTATCTACTCATTCTGGCTCGTACTCGTCACGCTCACCTTCTGGTTTGTGCGCGTAGACAACATTGAGCAGATAATTTGGCAGGCGTTCGAGGCGGGGCGTTACCCTATCGAAATCTACCCCGTCTGGCTCCGCAACTCCCTAACCTATGTCGTGCCTGTCGCCTTCATTATCACCGTACCCGCGAAAGCACTTACAGGGCAGATAGGTCTCTCCTACGCCTTCGTCTCTGTCTGTGTAAGTGCCTTCGCGCTACTGCTCTCCTCTGCATTCTGGCGGTTCGGGCTGAAGTTCTACACGGGCGCATCGTCGTAGGTCACGCCGAAAGCCCTCACCTATTACCCCTACCCCCTCACCCAATAGCGGGAGAGGGGGTAGGGGTAATAGACTTTAGGCTCTTTATCCTATCTTGCTACCGAGGGAGGCATTACCCCGCTACCGTCAATTTCAACAGCTCCTCCTCCGCCTCGTTCGTCCAGAATTTCCCCTCTTTCAATTTTGCAAACACCGTCGGATAGACCACTTCCAAGTCGGCAAGCGGGGTCAGCCCAAGCCCATGAATAAGCGGGAAGATAAGCGTTTTGCCGGGGAACCAGCCCTCTTTCACCGCCTTCAAGCCCTCCGCCGCCGCCTCCATCCCGCCAATCGCGGCAAGCGAAGCGTTCGTAGAGAGTTCTCTACGCTCTACACGTGCAAGAGTCTCCCGCATATCCGAAAGCGACGAGCCGCTACTACCCATAAACCGCGCCCGCTTATGAATCACCGTGTTCACATCTAGTGCCGCCATCGTACCGCGTGCAACCCCGGCGAAGATGTTAAACCATCCTCCCTGCGCTAGAAAGTCGGCAGCGTGTTCAATCAGAGCTGCAACCGGAACCATAGAGACAATATCGTCGAACCCGCGTCCTTCGCCTAGTGCCTCCAGCTTCGCGTTGAACTCCTCCGTTGACATCTCTTTCGGGTTGATAGTCACCAGTTCTATGCCGCGCTCGGCGGCGATGCCCCCAAAACGCTCCACCACACTCGCAAGGCGCACCGCATCCACATCAGTCGCAACCACCCGTCTTGGCGGACTCCAGTGTTGAATAGCGCGTTGAACGTGCATCTGCCCCATTGGGCCTCCCGCACCGATAAACCACGCCAACCCATTCGGAACAAGGTCTGCCGTTCGTGCCTCTCGATACGAATCCGCTGGCGAGGTCGTAGAGGTGCCGAGATAGTAGTGCCAGTTGTAGTGTATCCGCCCAATGTCTAGGCTCAGTTTCCGGTCAAAGGTCTGACCGCCCACAAAATTGACAATACCATGATTCGCAAGGGCAGAGGAAGCCCCCTCTACTGCCTCCGCCGACACGTTTCCAAGTACAAGAATGTCGTCAAAGCGAACATCCGGGTAGGTTTGAAGCGACTTCCAGTCCTCTGCATTCACCTTAGTTACGGGAATATCCAGTGCCTCTGCCCATGCCCCCAGTGTATGGAAGGCTAGTCCCGTCACGTTCCAAAACACGATCTCTTTGGGAGAGCGACCCACAGAGAGTAGGCTCTTCCAGTCGAAGTTTATATCGTCAGCGGAGGGGTGACCCAGCACAAGCATACGCCCGTTCGCAAGAATGCCATCGCGATGCGACTGCGCGTAAGCGGAGACAACGCACGCCCACGGCTCGGTCAATGCCGACTCCACATACCCTGTCAACTTCTGAATGGGAAGCAGATAACAGCCCTCGTCGCCGTCTATCACCTCTTTCGGGATAACACTGTACTCAGACAGCCCACCCTTGAATACGTATCCATAGGCGAGGCTCTTACCCTTATAGAAGACATCTGCCTGAATGGTGAAGCGATCTCCAATTTGAAACTGCCCTCCTCGATTCGCTCCAATACCCACAACGGTACAAGAGACCTCATGCCCAAGCGTAACAGGGTCTGTAGAGAGGTCGCGCCCCGTAAGGCGTGGATGGTTCTCACCAAGACCGATGACCTTTGTGTCAGAAAAGCATAGTCCGCAAGCGTCTTGCCGAACTAGAATCTCGTCAGCACCATACGCGGGAACCTCTACCACTTCCGGCTGTCCGTCGCGCCCCATATTCTCCAAACCCGCGCCGTAGAGATGCCACCGAGTCATGGTGGCAGGAATGGCGGTATGTCCCGCCCGATACTCCTCTAAACTACTCATCTCGTTATCCTTTCCGAATTAGCGAAAAACAGTGCAAATTCAATCTCTATCTGTGCTGCTCTTCGTCGCAATAGTGGCACGAAAACGCCTCCCTTTTTTCACGGGGAGATAGGGGTAGGCGATATAAACCAGCTCTTATCGGCTACCTATCTGCTTTTGGCGATAGTGTTCATCGGGGCGCGAGTGGATGCGGCTCACACTCTCAGGAGTCATAAAATTGGGTCCGCCCAACGCGTAAGTTCCCAAAATCACCCGTGCCGTCTTTACATACATCTCTGTAATAGTTCTACAGTCCTTAGGTGTTTTCCCTACGGCTATCAACCCGTGACTCTGCATCAATATCACTTTGGGGAGTTCATTGTACTCTTCAATATACTCTTCCACACGCTGTTTTATCGTTCGAGAGAGTGGCATACCGGGGTCTACATACTCCACAAAACAGGGCGCAACTCCGCAACAGACCACCTCATCAGGAAAAAGACGACCCGACACCGCCTCTTTAGCATACTGAGAGCAGAGAATACTATTTACTGCGATAGGGTGGGTGTGTGCGATAAAGCCGATACCGGGCAGTGAAAGCAGGTAGGCATGAAAAAAGGTCTCAACAGAGGGCATTACCGAAGAGGCAACGCCCTCTTTGCTGTGCAGAAGGGCATCCTTGACTTCCAAATCGGTGAGGTCTGGTTTATCAAACAGAGGCAGTATCTTATCAAAGCGAACCTTACAGAATCCCTCCGCAGGGATAGTTTCCAGTGTCTGCCCACTCGCCTTAATATAGAACGTAGCATCATCAATCTTAGCTGAGGTGTTTCCCTCGCCCAAAATCGCTAAGTCACGGTGCGGGGCTCCCATAAAGTGCGACAGCGCAACCAACTCTTCAAGAATGTCCGACATTGGTCTTCTCTCTCCTTATCTCTAAATAAGTACAATTTCACCTTTAAGTATATCTCATTTCCACTCGAAACTAAGATAAACGAAAGAAAATGCAAGCAATACACTAAGATATAGGCTCTGTGCGATAAAATCCGAAGCAATAAAAAAATCAAGAGGGCTTCACAACGAAGCCCCCTTGACCGTAGAGACAATACTACTGAGGACTTATCTCAGTAGGCTCAGTACCGAGTTCGGAGCAGAGTTCGCCTGCGCCAAAACAGACTGTGCCGCCTGTGAGATAATCTGGTTTTTGGTGTACGAGACGACCTCTGTTGCCACGTTCGTATCGCGAATTTGGCTCTCAGATGCCGAAAGGTTCTCTACACCGACCGAGAGTGAGCGAGCCGTCGCTTCAAGGGTGTTCTTTTGGAACGCTCCCAAGTTTGCACGTAGCTTCGAGACTTGTCCGATGGCTTCGTCTACGATTTTAATCGTGTTGCTTGCACCACTCGCCGTTGTAACGTCCACGGAAGAGAGCGACTGTCCTGCCACGACCGTGTTACCTAAGTTGGTAGTACGGGCGTTTCCAAGGCTGATAGAGACGCTCTGCCCTGCATTCGCTCCAATCTGGAACTGAAGCGCCCCAGCCGTTACGTTTGCCACGGTTTTGGCACTCGTGCTAGTATTGTTGCCCTGCTCTGTCAGAAGCAAGGAGTTACCGGAAGTATCGGTAACACGAAGACCGCTGTCCGAAGTGGAGCGACCGCCGGTAAACGTAGCCACAACCGAAGTTGCCACACCTCCGACAAGTCCACTCGCAGTGACGGTGACAGTAGCGTTCAAGCCAGACACGTTGGTACCAGATGTACCAAAGATAAGAGCAGAACTCTCCTGCTCATTGACCTTGAAGTTCCCACCGTAGTTCTGCTGAGTAAGGACGATAACACCAGAGCCGTTTGAGGAGCTGAAGTTCGCCGATACGCCCGTAGAGCCTGAGATGTTGTTGATTTTGTCAACTAGAGTCTGCACCGTGTCAGAGCCAGTAACCTGCACCGATTGACCGCCCAGAACAATCGTTCCGCCCGAACCGGTAAAGGTTCCGTTTGCCGAAGAGAGAGTCGCGTTGGTACTGGCATAAGTTACCGACCCTTGGGCTTGAGCGCGGGTCGCCACATTGTTGACTGTGATGTTGACGGTTCCGTTTTGAATGGAAGCACCGCCAAACGTACTGCCAATCGTAACGCCCCCTAGGGTTGCCGTATCGGTTACAGCTGCAGAGGAGCCAGAAGTACCATCCAGTAGTTTCTTGTTGCCGAACTGGGTGTTTTCGGCGATACGCTGAATACTAGAGACCGCAGAGCTGATTTGTGCTTGGTCAGCCTGCACTGCCACATCGTCGTTCACACCAGTGTTGGAGGCGTGGAGGGCGAGTTGACGAACGCCGCGAAGCAGATCGTTGACTTGAGAGAGACCGCCATCTGCGGTCTTGATGACGTTCTGAGCGTCTTGGG
>JAPLCR010000621.1 GCA_026392135.1 Armatimonadota bacterium | reverse complement strand
GTAGCATGAGCGACCTCCTTTGTACTGTGGGCTAGGCAGGCACTCCAACCGCCCTCTACTACCGAGAGTTCATGCCAACCCCTGCGCTGTAGTATCGAGGCGGCTATCGAAGCCCGGTAGCCCGTACCGCATAGAATATGCAATACATCGTTTGGAACTTCATCTAAACGTTGCTCTAGGTCTGTTATGGGGATATTGAGCGCGTGTGGAGGGTGGCTAACAGAGTACTCTTCGGGGGAGCGAACATCTAGTATGGGCAGTACATCGTGCTGCTGAATGTTTGATAAGAACGCCTCTGGTTTGGTGAGTGTGAAACTCTGCGTTTCGCCTCCTGCTAGGCTCCATGACTCCATACCGCCCTCCAGCCATCCCAAAATGTTCTCGTATCCCACTCTAGCAAGGCGTGTGATAGCCTCGCTTTCGCGCCCTGCTTCCGCCACAATAGCGATAGGAGATATCGGGTTTATTACCTCGCCTACCCAAGGCGCAAACCGCCCTTCCAGTTGTATGTGCGTTGAATTCTGAACATGACACTCTGCGAATGCAGCTGTTGAGCGGGTATCGAGAGCTAAAACACCCTCTTCTGTGAGAGCTTCAAACTCCGCAGGTTTCAGGGCTTTGGCAGAGGCAAATATCTCCTCCATCGACTTTGCACCCATCTTGTTTTGCATCGCGTCGTGAAAGAAATAGGTGGGCGCATCGTTCAGTCCGGAGGTAGCGTAGGCAATAAAGCCTGCCTTGTCGTTAGCCAGAATGGGTTTTAGGGCGGGGCTGGAGTGTTTTTCGCGTCCTATCGTGGAGACACGCTCATCAGAAAGAGCGCGACCACAAGACGAGCCTGCCCCGTGTGCGGGCCAGACCTCGGTGGTGTCGGGCAAGGCGAGTATTTTGTCACGCAGAGAGAGGAACATTCGCTCTGCCATCTGCTCGGCTGTGTAGCCTTTGCTTCCGACCAGATCGGGTCTGCCAACGTCGCCAATAAAAAGGGTATCGCCTGTGAAAACCATGCGCGGCGTGACTTCGTTCTCCACGTTTAGTACAATAGAGATGCCTTCAGGTGTGTGTCCCGGAGTCTCCAAAAACAGGAGGCGAACGTCGCCCAGTTCCAGTATGTCACCATCTTTTACAGGCTGGAAGCGAAACAGAGCGTCGGAGAGCAAACCCAGTACGATTGTCGCTCCTGTGCGTTTTGCAAGCTCCAGATGCCCAGACACAAAGTCTGCGTGTAGATGAGTCTCTATGACGTGCGTGATTTGATAACCTGCCTCCTGTGCGTCGTGCAGATACTCATCTACATCACGGCGCGGGTCGATGACAACTGCTTTACCGTTGTTCCCACCTACAAGATAGGAGGCGTGGGAAAGGCAACCGAGGTAGTAGGGCTTGAAAAACATGAGATGACCTTCTTTCAATAGCGTTGTGTGCCTACAGAGACGAGGTACGGCTTTGCGGTAGGCGGTTCCATGGCATTACTTTCAGAATGAGAAGCATGGGACACCAGCCCGTGACACTAGATAGAAAAAGCATGAAACCAACGAATAATGAACCTGCGGCGAACCCTCGGTGTAGTAGCAGTGAAGCCAGCGTAAACGTGAAGACGAGAAAGCCAGCAACTCCGCGAACCTGCTGTTCGAGTGGGATAATTCCCTTGTTTTCTTGTGCGGGAAGCCCTGCGTCCGTCCATGCTTTCATGCCCCCGCAGACATCTACCACCTGATTCATACCGAGTGCGCGTAGCCTCTCTGCCGCCATCGCGCTACGATTGCCCGAAGCGCACATTACACAGACGGGTAGGTCGCCGGATATTTCGTTGGCTCTGCGTTCTAGCTCAGGTAGGGGAATACACTTCGCGCCGTCTGCGTGTCCTCTAGCAAACTCGTCGTAGCCGCGCACATCAATTAACAGGACTTTGCCTTCGCTAAGAAGGTTGAAGACATCCGCGCAGGGCAGTGTCGTGTCGATGGTGGGGTTTATCTGTTTCAAGGTAGGGTTCCTTTGTATGTGTATAATGTTATATAGCAATGTTGCTATGTTTTGTGAGCAAAAAACTAGCGGGTATGGTGCTGGCGAATACACTCAAGGAGCATCAGCACACTTGTCTCTGCAATGGAGTAGTAGACGAAGCTACCCTCGCGCTTTGCTGAAAGCACACGCTGGTCTTTCAAAATGCGGAGTTGCTGGCTAATAATGGCTTGCTCTGAGTTGCACGCCTCCATTATCTGCGTAACGGTGCGGGGTTCTCCCGATAGTTGGAGATAGTCGAGTATTCGTAACCTGAGAGGGTGCGCCATGTTACGAATAACGGGCGCGACTCTTTCTAGTGTCTCCATGTTTATGAGGCTTTGCAACGTCTTTTGTGTAAAGAAGAAGAGGATAAGCACGGGTGCTATAACGATAGTGGATGCCGCCATAAGCAGGTGCCACTGCGTGCCACCGTGTTGGCTTTGGTAGAACTGTAAGCCGAGCGAGAGTGTGAAGGTCCTCTGATCCATTAAATAGATAAGAGGTCCTAAGAAGTCGTTCCAAGTCTCCATAAAGGTAAAGAGTGCAACGACGGAGAGGGCAGGTTTGGCAAGGGGAAGGATAACCTGTCGGAATATCTGCCACTCGGAGCAGCCGTCTATTTTCGCGGCTTCGGAGAGTTCAAAAGGGATAGTGCGGAAGAACTGCCGTAGGAGGAAGATATTGAATGCGCCTCCAAACCAGGATGCCGCCCAGAGTGGGCGGAATGTGCCTATCCATCCGAGGTTTTTGTAGAGACCGTAGATAGGAACCATGATTACGGGGAAGGGTACCATCATGGTGGCGAGGGTCATGGCGAATATCAGGTCACGGTATTTCCATCGCATACGGGCGAAGGAGTAGGCGACTAGAGAGTTCGAGCAGACGGTTCCTGCTACAGCGAGTGTACAGATGATAAGCGTATTCCGACCATAGACGAGAAACGGTATGTAGCCAAGTTTATCTGCACCGTACATAAGTGCGTCTTTATAGTTGTGCCACTCTATCGGGTGAGGAATCCAGACCGGAGGCTGTTTCATAGTCTGCTCGATAGGTTTGAGAGCGGTGGAGACCATCCAGAGCAGAGGAAAGAGAAACATTGCCGAGAGTATCATCAGCACAAGATGAACAAGCCACGGGTTTCGGGGACTCGATAGGTCGTGTTTACGTTTTTTGTTTAGAGTAGTTGCCATATCTCAGTGTGAACCTTTATACGTAATGATGCAGTAGCGAATCAAAATAGCTCTGGTGTTAATCGTGGGAATAGAGACTGCTTATTGGAATGCTCTGAACCCAACACCCTCTTACCCTCTAGGGGCGGATAGTTCCGCCCACCGCGTTCGCGAAGAGGCGGCGCATTCTCAGGCTCTCTCCTGCGTCTCGCGGGAAGTAGACTCGATTTGTGAGCAGAATTAGTGTGAGGTCGTTTTCGGGGTCGAACATAAGTAGGGTGCCCGTAAAACCTGTATGTCCAAAAGTGCGTTCAGAAAGCACGTCGCCGCGTGGTAGGAAAGGATTGGGAGGTGTGAACCAGCCTATCGAGTGGCTTCCAATAGAAGGATCAACCTGATTCGTTTCGATAAGTTTGCGTGTCAGTTCGCCTAGCAGCGGTTTCATCTGTAGGTGACGTGCCACTTCAGGGTACTCCAGTGCTATCGCGTATCGCGCCAACTCTGGCGCAGGTGCAAACATCCCCGCATGACCCGCCACTCCTCCCATACTGTGAGCGTTTGCGTCATGTACTTCGCCAATCAGTGTCTTTCCCTCCCGTAGAGGACAGTTTGCCGTCGCCGCACAGTGAGAGTTTTGAGAGGGGAGTGGACGAAAACCTGACTGCTTCATCCCCAATGGCTTACAGATACGCTCTTGCACAAGCACGTCTAGTGTTTTACCACTCACTCGCTCCAACACTTTGCCTATTAGGATATAACCTAAGTCGCTATAAGCATAGTGGGATCCAGGTCTCTTTTCGAGAGGTGTGGCAAGTATCTCCGTAAGAGCGGGGCGCGTACTTTTGTAGAGCGGTTTCCATGCCGGCAGTCCGCTGATATGTGTCGCGCACTGCTTCAAAGTAAGGGCGGCGAGTGGGGTGTCTTTCGCCTCTGGGAGAAGGTCAGCAAGTTCGTGATTTAGCGTTAATCGCCCCTCCTCAATGTGCTGAAGAAGGAGGGTTGCAGTAAAGGTCTTTGTTATGGAGGCGAGGTCAAAAAGGGTTTCGGCTTTGCACGTGGTGGGTGTCTTAGCGTCTGGCTGCGCCGTCCCGAATGCACCCTGAGCGATAACCATACCGTGGCGCAGAACCATGTAGGTCGCGCAAGGGAAGACCTTCTCTTTCACACCACGCTCTATTAGAGCATTGACGTGCTGAAAATGTTTCGAGTCGCATCCCGTCGCCTCTGGCGTTGTGGTTATCTCCGCAAGTGACATCTGCCTTCGTCTCTCCCTAGTTTACCAGAATCTTTGTTTTACCTGTACCGTCCATATTTCCAGTCATCAGCTTTGATTTCCACATCCACACAAGCTGTTGTCCATCGGGCGACCAGTTGTAAAAGAAGTCGGGAGGGGTAGCATACTTGTCAATCAGATGAACTTCGGTTCCGTCTACTCTCATGGTGTAGGCTTGGAAGAGGCTCTTTTGCGCCTCTGTTACACGGGCGACGACGATGAGGCGGCTACCATCTGGTGAGAAGCGGAC
>JAPLCR010000445.1:1586-4488 GCA_026392135.1 Armatimonadota bacterium | reverse complement strand
TAACCCAGCTTCTCTCCAAAATAGGCATCTCGCGCTATTGGGTCATCAAGGAGGGTGTCGGAACGCCCTGTCACTTTCATCTGCCCATCGGCGATGATGTAGGCACGCTCCGTGATAGCAAGCATTGCCAATACATTGTGGTCAGTTATCAGGATTCCAATGTTCTTGTGCTTTGCCAACCGCTTCAGAATTTTCTCAATGTCTTCAATCGCTTTAGGATCGACTCCTGTGAAGGGTTCGTCCAGCAGAATGAAGGTGGGTTCGGCGGCGAGGGCACGGGCTATCTCCACTCTACGGCGTTCACCTCCTGAAAGCGTCTTGCCGAAATCGTTTCGCTTGTGTCCAATATTCAACTCTTCAAGTAGCTGTTCGCGCCGTGCAATGCGTGCCTTTTTGTCACGCTTCTGCATCTGCAAAACGAGGTCTATATTCTCTTCGACCGTAAGGTTACGAAAGACGGAAGCCTCTTGTGGTAGATAAGAGATACCTGCGTGCGCCCGCTTATACATAGGGAGCCTCGTGATATCCTGACCATCCAGAAAGACCTTCCCTGATTTAGGCTTCACCAACCCTACAATCATGTAGAAGGTGGTTGTCTTTCCCGCGCCGTTAGGTCCCAATAACCCAACGATTTCACCCTGATTCACCTCTAGGCTAATCTCATTCACAACGGTTCGTGCCTTATAGGCTTTCACCAGTTTTTCAGTTTGGATTTTCAAATGCCCCTCGCTTCTCTCTATTCGTTCAATTAGAAACCGCGCACAACTTTACGGTTGCCTCTTCTTATTTGGTGCGTCTTTGCTCTCCGTATCCACGAGTTCCAACGGCAAGAGGCGTATCGTCGCGGTCTCTTTCGGACTAAGAATATCAAACTCATACGAGTCTAGAATGAGGCGCACGCGGATACTATCACCGTCTTTCCCCTCCACAATGCCCGGCTCCAACAGCTTTTCGGGCGCAACAATCTCCATACGAAAAGGTCCTGTGATCTCGGCGGTCTGGTCTTCTCCCTGCTTGCTGTTTGTAAACAGGATACGCGGCGTGGTTCCCCTCACTATTTGCGATTGGCGGTCTTTGCCCTCTTTGGTTGCCCTAGGCTTCACCTGAACAGAGTACTCTACAGCACCATCCGCAACTACCGATTTCACGAGGCTATCTGAGCTGAATTTCACATTAATATGTTGTGCAAGGAAGCGCAACTCCGCCTTTGTCTCTGTATTCTTACTCTCAAGGAGCAGGCGGTTCCCCCGCACCTCCGCCTCCTTACCCACCTCCCACGAGCCATAGGCAAAGCGCGTAAAACTCAACGCGCCCCACTGAAAATTTGAGACCGGCTTCTCCTCTGCTGGCGGTGCGCCTACACTATTTACAGGCTGTACAAGAGGCAAATGGATGGGTTTTGGATGCACAGTCAGCTTTGAGGTTGCAGGGTTCCCATAGATCTGAAAGCGCTGCTGCTTCCCCTCAATGTAGTCTGTGATAATACGCTCCGCAACCACTTCAGCGGGGGCGGCAAATTTTTCGGGTGAGGCAAGCGTAATATGAATTCCACCCTCAAACGTAAGGGTTCGCTTCTGAATATCCTGCACAAAGGAGTTCGTATAGCCGTCAATCGTTTCAGTAATACCGTGCTTGCCGTTTGCAAGCTTCGGAGCCTGTTCGGTGTGGATCTGCACTCCTCCACTTGCCTCCAAGCGTAACAACTCAGAATTCACACCACCGAAAACCGCTTGAATGCGAGGAGAGTGCGCCCTTATATAGCCATCTCCATCTGCTTCTCTAAGCTCGAATACGGTACGAGAACCCACAAAGAGCATATCCGATTTGGACTGTAGCTCCACACGGTCGTAATCATGTACATAGATTTCACCTGCTACGAGTGAACTCTTATTAGGGTCTCTCTTCCCCGTTGATTTGTCTTTTGGGCGGATCCTAAACTCGTGTTTATCATCTCCCCCAATCAATGTATAGCGGTAGGGGTTCACACTCATATCCACTTCAATCCTGCTTGCAGTAAACTTTGCCGGTTCGGTAAGGTTTTCGCCGTCGGTGAGTGTCGCGCTTACATCTCCAGTAAGGGTAATCTTTTGTGTGGCTCGGCTAAACACTCCGCTTTTCGCCGTCCCTATCAGACTACGAGTAGTGCCGCTCTGTTGGGTCTGTGAAACGGTGAAGCGCACGCTTCCTTCGAGAGTCGTCTCCGCAAAATCGTCTTTTTCTATTCGTTTTGTCGTGATCGTGTCAGCATGGACTTTCAGTAGGGCTTTAGAGCGAACATACGGAATGGTTACCAGTGTATTTTTCCCTATATCTTTTAACCCCACAGGGTTTAACTTGAGAACTATTTCGGCAGGCTTCTCAACAAACACATCTCCATATACAATACGGGTTATCTCCTTAACCTCTTTCTGTGGTCTACCCTGTACACCAGCCGTTGCCAAACAAAGGCAAGCGGCTCCCGCCATCCATAGCCGCAATCCGCGTGCTAAAGTCATTCAGTTCCTCCCAAAATACGAAATTCACCCGTTTTCGTGTCCATCCAAATTTTCGGGGCTTGCGAGACTATAGCGGCAGTCTTTTCCGTTGCCGCCTTGTTTAGATGCGCGGAGCCTTCCGCCAATGCCGCGTGCGCCTTCGTGTTCCATGTTACCCTCTCGGCAGACACCTGCATCAGGTTCGGGGCAACAAGAGTGTGAAGCTTAACCCCATTAGTCCCAATAAGTTTCTGCTCTTCTCGGTTTGCCTCCATTAGCCCTGCCTCAATATCAGCAGAATGCTTACCCTCTTGGAAGACTTGAGCCTTCACTTTATGCATTCGCAGGTTAGGTATCTTGCCTTTATAAAATAGTTCGCCCTGCTCCATCTCTGCACTCAGTACAAGAACCACCTTTGCCGGGTCTTT
>JAPLCR010000445.1:0-1555 GCA_026392135.1 Armatimonadota bacterium | reverse complement strand
TGTACCGCACCAGGTAGAGTAGGATTACTGGACTTTTCTGCCCCCTTCTTAGAGACATTGTTCTCCACAGACTTGGGCTTGCTACCACATCCTGTAAGCAAAAAGGCGAACGCAAAGAGAGCGTATTTGTGAAATGAAGTCATGGTTTCTCAAAGTGAATGGCGTTCGTTTTAGCGAGGTGATTGGTTGGAGCCATTACGTACTTCAAAGCGTAAGCAAAGAAGCCTCCCGCCACCAGCAAGGAGACGATAAGGAAGCCAACATAGACTTTGACGCTACGGTTTTTCTGGGTTCCGGCGCGATTCCAGCCACAAGAAGTACACTGGTCATTACTTATTGTCAAATCTTTCCCACACCAGGGGCAGTGGTTTACTTCCATAGATTAGCCATTTTCTGCGATATTCAAAGCTCGCGGCTTTAATTCTATAGTGCGTCGCAACTGTCCACAAGCGGCAGAGATGGCATTCCCTCGTGTCATCCGCTGCGTGGTGGTACGCCCCGCCTTCTCTAAAACCTCTCGAAACTTAGCGACGCTCTCGCGTTCAGGGCGACGGAACCCCTCTTTCGTCTCTACGTAATTAAAGGGAATCAAGTTGACATTGCCGGGTAACTTCTTCGCTTTTAGTACTTTTGCCAACTCTTGCGCGTGTTCGGGGCTGTCATTCACCCCACCTATCATCAGGTACTCAAATGTGAGATTGCGCCCTGTCTTCATTGCGTACTGCTGACACGCCGCCAAAATCTCATCAAGCTTCCATTTCCGTGCAGTCGGGATGAGTTCCGCACGCAGGTCGTCGTTGGGCGCATGAAGCGACACAGCAAGGGTGATAGGAAGGTCTTCTTCCGCAAGGGCGAGTATCCCCGGCACAACCCCCACCGTCGAAATTGTAAGGTTTCGCAACGACATCCCTACCTCATTGTGCAGGAGACTTAGACTCTTCACCACGTTTTCGTAGTTCCAGAGAGGCTCCCCCATACCCATATAGACGGCATGAGAGATGCGTCGTGCGCTCTCTCCCTGCATAAATAGCAACTGTCCCACGATTTCGCCCGCCGTAAGGTTGCGCCCGAATCCGCCTTGTGCCGTCGCGCAGAATGTACAGCCCGCGGCACACCCCACCTGACTGGAAAGGCAGACAGAGACTCGTTCAGAGTACGGCAGATAAACACTCTCCACACGCTGCCCTCCCGGCAGGTCAAACAGATACTTTATGGTCTCATCCGGTGCTACGTCTTTGTGGGCGACCGTTGGGTATCCTACTGTCGCGGCACTGGTGAGTTTGCCACGCAACTCTTTGGAGAGGTCGGTCATCGCCTCAAAGGTCTGAGCGTGCCGTTGGTATATCCAGGTCGCTATCTGCTTGCCCCGATAAGCCGGTTGCCCTAACCCTTGTACGAACTCCTGTAACTCTTTTGTCGTTAATCCTAGTAAATGTTGCATCTTTTTTGTTTTGCCAGCCCCATTACGAAAGAGGCACCCTATTCTAGTCTAAATATCCCCCTTATTATACTTGAATATACACCTAGATAGCCGCCCAGACAGAGAAGAGTTAAA
>JAPLCR010000071.1 GCA_026392135.1 Armatimonadota bacterium | reverse complement strand
TTTTGGAGGGTTTGCTAGCTCCTTCATATTCCAAGGCAAAGTGGCTCTTTTCATACGAGGTGTCTCGACTTGCGCCGCAATTCGGGTAGTAAGAAGTGTCGCTGAAAAGAGACGAAAAAGAAGTCTGTACATAGAGTCATCCTGTCATCCCATCAGTGTGGGGAGGGGCATGGTTCCCCCTTGAGTGGAATAACCCTTCTCTAAAATACACCTTAACAGTCCCAATATCCTTCTTTGGTTGCTTTAGGAGTGTTAAAGCAGACCTAGCTTACCGTCCTACAACGTTAACGATGCCTGTACCTTTGTTACTAAATCGGGCGGCGGAATCGTACTAGGGTAACAGTTCACTACTGGAAAGAGGGTGGTTTTGGGAAAAGCCGTCGCATATAGGTGCTTGCTTTGCGTGAGGCGGGTACAATAACGGAAGCACCCTGCAAGGACACAGAGGCATTAGCCCGATGGACAGACATAAAGATGTAGAGAGCGCATTCAATGCTCTCTCAAAAGCCGAAAAAACGAATCCGCGAGAGAGAGACGTTGCCGAACTAAGCAAGCCAGAACAGTTGGCGCAGTATCTGCTTACAGAACGGGAGAGCCTCCTCCAACGAATACTACACCCGCCTACAGCACAAAACAGCACGCAAAAAATCCCACCGACTGGGTTGGAATTGGCGCATGAGTTCTCCGACTTAATGGACTGTGTTCTACAACGGATTTTTACCCTTGCGTGTGGACGGCATGGAGCGGATCCTGCAACCATTTCAATGGCAATTATAGCCAGCGGCGGCTATGGGCGGCGCGAACTATGCCCCTATTCCGACGTAGACATGACCTTCGTTCCTTTCCGTGATAAAGACCCTCAACTGGATAGAGTTATCAAGGACACCTTCCAGATGCTTATGGATGTCTGCAACACCCGGTGCAAAATGGAGATAGGCTACTCCTACCACCCGCTCGACGACTACCATAACCTTGACCATCAGACTATTTGTGCGCTGTTGGATGCGCGGCTACTCGCAGGTAGTACACGCATATATGTTCAGTTTCAGGATGCCTATTGGGATGAGTTCAACTCCGCAGAGTTTATATTTACCAAAATCGTTGAACGTAACAGGATGCTCGAAAAGTGGGGGAACTCGCCCCGTATTGTAGAGCCACAAATCAAAGAGGGTGCAGGTGGGCTTCGCGATATACAGACGATGGTTTGGTTGGTGCAAGCGCGTGAGCAACTGGAGGCGGCGCGAGTGCGGGGAGATAGGTCTTTCCATATTCTAGAACATCTTGGGAATGTAACACCACAAGACATCCAACTGCTTCAACAGGCTAAGGAGATGCTCTTCCAGACGCGTAACGCCCTACACGCCCTTTCAAAAGCGGAGCGTGACATATTCTCAGTTACTAAGCAAGAGGAGGTTGCAATACTACTGGGCTACTGCGAGGAGAGCGTGCCGCCGCGAACCCCCCCTGTAGAGGTCTATATGTCGCAATTCTACGCCAACACTGCTCACATTGCCCGCGTGACAAGGCAGGTAACGCACCACGTAGAGAACAGCCGTCTCATAATGGGGATTGGTATGGACTGTAGGCGTAAGCAGTTAGTTACCGCCAAAGACAAGTTTGTGAGTGATGACCCTGTCTGGATGCTTTGGGCTTTTGAAATGTTGCAACGCTATAACCTCGAACTTGGCGAGAGCCTTGAACAGCGTATCCTCAATACACTACGCACTCAGCCAGCACTCGCGGACGGTATCTCCGCTTCACAAGGCTTAACACAAATCTTGTCGTGCCGCGGGAAGATCTACCCGATAGTACAGAGAATGGCGGACTTGGGCGTTTTGGGTTGGCTTCTTCCTGAGTTCGAGGCGTTGATGAACCTCATTCCTTATGACCCTTCGCACGACCATACTGTAGGGCAACATACACTGTATGTCATTCAGAATCTTGAAGCCCTGTTGACATTGAGTGGAGACGAGGAGACGAGCACCATGCGCGGGCTTTTCGTCGACCTTCCACACCCTGAGCATCTACTAATGGCAGCACTGCTTCACGATGCCGGCAAGGCACACCCAGGTCGCCCGCACGCGCTAGTGGGCGAAGATATGGCGCGGGAGACCTGTAAACGGTTCGGATTGTCAGAGGAGGCGACGGCGAACGTCTGTTTCCTTGTTCGCAACCACCTCTACATGGCGGAGGTCTCGCGCCTGAGAGACCTCGATAGGGAGGAGACCATCCGTGACTTTATTCAGGTTGTAGACGATGTTGATCGCCTCAATATGCTCTACCTCTTGACCTACGCCGACACAAAGGCGGTAGGGCAGGGCGTTTGGACACAGGTGAAGGGACGGTTCCTATTCGAGCTGTGGCGCAAGTCGATGTCCCTATTGAGCGCGGAGGAGGTACCAGAGCCGGGAGAGCTGATGACGCGTGCCCGGCGAAGGCTCGTCCGAGACCTTTCGCACTTTCCACCGGAAGAGGTCGAGGAGCACGTTCAAGCCATGCCTCCGAGCTACTTATTGGGGCAGACATTCGAGCGCATGGCACTGCATATCGGTTTTGTACGGCGTGTGCGTGAGCGTGAAATCGTCGTGGAGTTTCACGAAGAGAAGAACGCAACCTACACTGAGCTGACCGTCTGCGTTTTCGACGACCCCAACCCGGGGCTACTCGCGAAAATTACGGGGGTTTTGTATGCGGCGGGGCTAGAAGTACACAGTGCAAATGTAGTCACACGAGCCTCTGATAGCGATCGTATTGCCCTCGATACGCTGTGGGTTGACTATCGTGAACGCCCTCTCACACCTAGCAAGCAGACAGAGGTCAAAACGAACTTAACGGCGGTTCTCTCCGGCTCGGCGACGGTGCAGAGCGTTTTGGACAAAGCGGGCACTAAGACCCTGCTTAAGCGCGATGTGGTGAATCTACCCGTAGACCTACCCGTTGAACTCTTCTCGTTCCGCAACGACCTTTCAGATTCGCTCACCATCATTGAGATAGGAAGTACCGATATTCGCTCGACTCTGTACCGTGTTGCCGATGCCGTCTCCAAAGTTGGGTGGGATATTCAGAGTGCGAAGATCTCAGTATGGCATGGGATAGCACGTGCGAGCCTTTATGTTGCGGGGGCGCGTTCGCTTTCGGAAGCAGAGGCACGCAATGCGCTTACGCAGGTAATTCTGCTCAAGTAAGTGTTGCAAGAGTGTAAGCCCTCACTCTACCTTTAGGGCATCCCACTTCCAAGTTTGGGAGGTTGCGCCCATTATTGACGGGCTTGTTCGCCATACATAATGTCACTTCCATCCCACTGTCTTACGCCAAGAAGCTCGTATTTTGTACGTATCTCTTTCCACTCCGCGACAGGCTGTTGCTTCATTTTCGTGTAGTAAACGGTGTAGAAGAGCAGGTTGGTCAGGCTGAGATGCCATCCTGTTTTTTGGTCTTCCACTGTGCTTATGTATACCGCCACAAGGGAATCTTCTGGCGTACCAGCCTCTTTTACTTCAAATATGGCGGTGTCCGGTGTTTTGCTTCTGTAGAGTTTATAGGCGGTTTTGCCTACAAACACGTTACTCCATTTTATATCCTGTAGAATGCTTCGCGTCTTTTCACGGGTCAGTCCCATTTTCTCAAGTTCTATAGGGTTGGTTAGCCGTATCAGAGTGTCTACATCACTCTTTTTTAGTGCCTCAATGGTTTGGCGGCATATCATGTCGGGGCTTAGAGGGCGATTGAGATACCAAAGGGCGAAAACCAACACCAGCCCTGTTCCCATAATCAAGAAACCTTTTTTGCCTATTTTGCTTACGAGCATTTTTAAGTTTTGCATACCGAGCCTCTCTTTAGTTAAATTGTAACAACTCAGCACTGATGCCCGCGAAGCGAGTTCACTCTACAAGGTATCTCCTTTTGAGGCAGTCGCCTGAGAAACGCCACAAAGTAGTAGACGAATACGCGTTGAAATCCAAGAGTTACTTAATTACTTAGAAGGCGGGAGGCTTCCACACTGACCCGCCCACCTCATCCCAACCCTTCCCCTTCACACGGGGAAGGGCGAATACCGATGATGGTAGGCTTATTTGTACCGTCCCTCATTCCGTCCTGCGGACACCTTTCTCCCGATTCGGGAGAAAGGCTTGACCTATAAGCAGTTCTGTATTGCGATACACTTTTTTGGATACAGAAGTCATACATACCCCAGTAAAGCCCCTCACAAGGGGTAAGGGTTGGGTTGGGGTGGGCAGTATTTGCCCCTCTCCGCGTTGGGCAAAGGAACAACAAGTCTTCCACAGGAGTTCGTATAAGTCCCTTATAGGATATAAACTCCCTCGTCCTCTTCCCGAATAGGGAAAAGGACGCAATGGCTATGTTTACAACACACTATTGTGCGCCGCAAACACCTCTCACGATACCACTGCCAGTGCCTGAACAGGTGACACCAGTAGTAAAGCTCCCGTCGACAGGCGTGGGACCATCCCATTGACCACAGGGTGCTATAGTGCAGGTATGGTTCGGTTTGCTCGTATAGGTGTACGGATATTTAAGCCACTCGCAACACCCTCCGCTGACGTTCTGACATATTGGGATAAATGTGCCGAGGTTTTTGTAGCAATTGCTGTCTTCGGCAGGGCAAGCAGAAGATTTCGGACATTGAGCCGCCCGAACGATAGATGAGAATTGCGCCAACACACAGAGCGTTAACGCACAGTTGAGGATGAGAAGCCGTTTTTGTTTGAACATGGTTAATCTCCTGAAAATAGAAAAGAGAAGGTTTCAGAAACGCTGATGATGCTTGTTTTGTATCAGTCCCTCCTTTCAGAAACGCCTACCAAGCAATAGCACTTCTATCGTGTAGTGGAATTAATTTATTGTCTATCTTCTGGCTGAGCCGCAGGACAATAATTCGCTTTTGAACCCAACGAGGCAGGTCATCTGTATCTTTCGCTACATTATGGTTAATGCACCCAGCAAGTATGTAGTCTTGCCCGCGTTCGGAAAGGACAGCATCTAAATCTCGTGCAGTATCAGGATATTGAGGGTCATCTCCCACTAATCCCCAAAAATAGCCATCCGATGTGCCGCTGTCGTGCCGCCAATCAGGACAAATTCTTAACTGAGCATCCTTTAGGTAGGAGTTGAAAAAAACTTCAAGACCTTTAGACCCTACGGGCAGTCCCGCTTGCGAAAATGTTATTGGGCTACCTTTTACAACTTCCACGCCGTCATAATCCGCGATATACATGGCGGTAGCCAAGCCGATTTGATGCAAGTTAGAGACGCACACTCGTTGACGAGCACTTTCACGGGCAGGACCTGCCGCCGCAAAAATAACTGCCGCCAACAGGCTAAGTATGGCGATGCAGATAAGAATCTCTACAAGAGTGAAGCCCTTGCGTGTCAGCGGTTTCATTTACTGATTCTCTCTTTCTCCAGAGCCTTCAGAAACCCTCCGTCAGAGAAGAGCGGAAAGTCAATGTGCATTTTGTCCTCTTGCCAGACGAGTTTCCAGTCTTTGGAACAGAGGTAGGGACGGCCTGCCCAACGAGCGTTGAACTGCTTAAACAGCGTCTCTTTGGGGTCTGAAATGACGGGAACTGTAATTTTGTTTTTCAAAGAGTACGTTACAGTGATGTCTGGCGTAGTGGAAGCGACCATAACGTAACCCAAATTTCGTTGCTTCGCCTGTTTCTGCCAATCCTCTACGCGATTTGAGATACATGAGGAGCAAGCCCCAATAAATACCACTAAATAACCAGATACCTTATGTGGTGCGGCTTCTCGTATCTGCTTCCCAATAACAGTGTCTGGTAGAGTCACGCCTAATGGCACATCTGCGCTTGTCATTAGTTTTGGATCGAGTTGAGGAGCAAAGTAGGGAACAGCACGCCTACTACCCACTATCCACCCCCAATTGGTGGAAATACTTCTCATTACGAGAATGTCTTGAGGAAGTAGTATCAGAAGTGCCCAAAGTAGACACAAGCAGACGGTAAGTAACAAACCAGTACGTGTTGTTAGCCTCTGCAAGTTAGGACTAGCAGTATTTCCTTCCGTTTCCATAACACATCCCTCCGATTATGACTGTAGTTAAAATGTTTTACTATATCGTAACTACTCAGG
>JAPLCR010000571.1 GCA_026392135.1 Armatimonadota bacterium | reverse complement strand
ACGGGCGCACTTCACAGGCAGGTACTTTCAGTGCCTGCCCCCCAAGCGTAACTCTTCCCGCTTCTCCGCGATGTTCTCCTGCCAGCGTTTCAGCGCGATTTTCGCGGCGAAAGACATACCTACCGCTCTAGTCACCCCTCGCCCAGAATTGGGAGAGGGGACGGGGGTGAGGGCGAGAGGCTTTGGCGTTGCGTCCAAGCCTATCAACTCAAATGAAATGCACCCAGTTCATTTACGTGCGGGGTCGGCGGGGCGCGGTATCTCTTTCAAGAGGCGACGCACGATGTCGTCGGAGGCGATGCCCTCCGCCTCCGCGTTGTAGTTCGTCACGATACGGTGACGCAGAACAGGAAGCGCAACCTCCACCACGTCTTCAATGGTGACATGAAGCCGCCCGTAGAGACCAGCGCGAGCTTTCGCACCTAGTATGAGGTACTGCGAAGCACGCGGTCCCGCACCCCATGCCACCCACTCCTGTATAAACTTGGGCGAATCCGCCTCTTTGGGGCGCGTGGCTCGGCTGAGGGCGGCAGCGTACTGAAAGATGTGATCGCCGACGGGAACGCGCCGTACAATATCTTGCAGCCTGAGAATATCCTCCGCTTTCAGGCGAGGCTGTAAGGTAGTTTTCGCGCCTCCCGTCGTCATTTTCATTATCTGTATCTCCTCCTCGGCACTGGGATAGCCTACCGTTACCATGAACATGAAGCGGTCTAGTTGCGCCTCTGGGAGTGGGTAGGTTCCCTCTTGTTCGATGGGATTCTGAGTAGCGAGAACAAAAAACGGGCTTGGAAGCGAGTTGGACTGCCCTCCGATGGTTATTTTCTGCTCCTGCATGGCTTCTAGGAGTGCGGCTTGGGTTTTGGGAGGAGTACGGTTTATCTCATCTGCGAGAATCATGTTCGCGAAGAGAGGTCCCTTTAAGAAGACGAACTTACGCTCTCTCGTGAGGGGGTCTTCTTGAATGATTTCGGTGCCTGTAATGTCGGCGGGCATGAGATCTGGGGTGAACTGTATCCGCTTGAAGGAGAGTTCGAGTATCTGCGAAAGCGTGCTTACGAGGAGGGTTTTCGCGAGACCTGGAACGCCTACAAGAATACAGTGCCCCCGTGCAAAGATGGCGATAAGCAACTCTTCAACGACTGCCTCTTGTCCTATCACCACATTCTTTAACTCATTACGAATAGCGTCGAAGCCTTCGCGGAGTTGTCTTAATCGCTCCATATCGTTCTGGTCTTTGGTGGTTGCGGACTCGACATTAGAGCCGTTCTGGTTGGCAGTCATACGCGGGTTGTTCTCCTTCGTTCGTGGTTGGTTATGGATTTCTAAGCCCCTCATCCCGCCCTGCGGATACCCTTCTCCCGATTTGGAAGAAGGGCTTCAATCGACAAGTGGGCGGCGAGGGCTTTCTAAAAAGCAACGCAGAAAATCTCTACTGCACTCTACTTTTTGGTACAGTAGGCAAGGGCGAGCAGGCTATAGCTGGTTACAAGGGCGGGTCTATCTTCCCAAAACCGCCCATTCGCGTTTATCCACGAGCCGTCTGACTTTTGGCGCGTGGTGATTTGGGCTATTAGCTCTTTAGACCAGTCGTGCTTTGCGCCGTTCGGCTCTTCGATGGTGCTTGCACCGTAGACGCGGAAGGTCTTTGCCATGGTGTGGTAGTAGTAGTAGAGCGATTTGTCGCCCATACCGGGATGTTCCGTTACGGAGTAGTTGGCGCGAATCCAGTCCCATGCGGCTTTGGCGCGTGGGTCGCTTTTGTCTACTCCTGCGTAGAGGTAGCTTTTCAGCCCTGCGTAGGTCATAGAGCCGTAGGACTGGGGTAGCCCTCCGCTCTCTGAGAAACTGCGCCCTTTGCTATCGTAGATAAAGCCTCCATCGCCGCTCGCAGTTTTTACCCACTCCTGGTCGTTGCTCTCTTTGAGGTTTTGGACGCGCTGTAGGAAGACAACTGCTTTTGTCCATACCGCGGAGCCGCTATGAATACTGCTCTCTTTGAGGGCTTCCAGTGCCATTTGCAGGTTGGAGAGGTCGGGTCTATCCGGTTTGGAGCCGTAGCCTATTCCGCCGTACATGGGGTCGTTTTCGCTTTTGCCATCTCCTCCGCTGAACTGCGACTCTTCGAGGTATTTTTGCGCTTTCCGAATTACGGGAAGGTAGGCGGGATTGCGAACATTTGCGAGTGCCATAAGGCAGAGTGCGGTGTTGTAGTTGGGCATGGCGAGAGCAGGGTCTGCGTCGCTATAGATGGCTCCGTTGGGTTTGGCGGCGTGCAGAATGTACTGTACTCCCTTCGCAACGGCTGGCTCTTTTGCCTCGGTGCGTCCGTTCTTAAGGAGGGCAGTGACGGCAAGCGCGGTGACGGCGGGATATTTCCCCCATGAGCCGTCCTCTTCTTGTGTGGATTTGAGATACTCAATGCCTCTGTTTATGGAGGTGAGTGCCTGCTTACGTGTGTCTTGTGCGTGTGCGGCGGGGCGCGGGAGTAGCACTGTCGCCCCTAGCGCGGCTATGGTGACGATGAGTGTACGTCTTTTCATATTTTTCACCTCTCCTTTTTCTCTGAAACTGGCTCTTTCGGCGACGCTTTCACAATAAACTCGATACGTGTACCGCGCTTTGGCGTGCGTGAGGCGTTGACGATAAAAATGTTGTCGGCACCTTCCTCGGTTGGATTGTCGAGAATGGCGGCAGGATCGTGCCAGACAGCGACAAGAGATTTCACAATGTCTGCCTCAAAACCCTCCTTGAAAATGCGAGAACCTGTAAAAACCCAGTTGTGACGCTCGGCAGGTTCGCCGTCAGGCTGTTTTGCGATAAAGTAGTCGGCGGGAAACTCCTGTGTTTCGCCAGTTTTGTCTTGCCAGCGAATTTTTATCTCAACGGGGCTACCTTCCGGTTTTTTACTCTCTCCTTGTTGCTTGAGAACGTTTTTGGGCTCTAACCCAAGCAGAATCAGCGCAACCTGTAGGTGAAGGGGACGGACGCGAAGCGTAAGAAGGCTTTCGTGCGTTTTACCGCCGGGTGCGACGGCAAGGTACTCTATCGTACCTCTATCCATATTGATTTCGCCGGGGCAGGTGGCGGTTTTCGCCGCCATATCGATGACTACAGCTCCTACTCGATAGAGGTTATCGGTTATCTTTTCCGCGATGGGCGGCTTCTCTTTCGGCTTGGCTGGCGGCTTTTTTGCCTTTTGCGCGTGGAGGGCAGAAGCACAAAACAGGAGGAGTATGAGTGTCCAGAGAGTAGAGCAGGAGAGGTGTAAGCCCCTACTCTGCCCTTCGGACACACCTCTCCTAGTTCTGGGCAGAGGGAGGTTGCCCTCTCCGCTTTTGGGAGGGGTTGGGGAGAGGTTAGGACATAGGTGAACCTGCCTTGCGGCATTTGCGGCTGTCATTTTTGGTAGATGGGCAGGAGACCTGCGGGAACCTGTAGGGTGAGAACCGCCATTGCCGTTGCGTAAGAGCCTCCTGCCTCTGAGGTTCCATCGCGTAGTGACCAGCTGCCTTGCGGGTCTTGTGCTTTCACGAGTCTCTCTCTGATGGGAATATACCAGTCACGCCAGTAGGCTCCTCCTGCTTGATACATGGCTTGTGTGATGTAGTAGAGGGCGTAGTAGTAGTGTTCGCGGTAGGCGTATTCGTTTAGGCGATTGAGTGGATTCGCGGTGAGATAGGCTAACCCGTTTTGACACTCTGGCGACTTCCCTTCTCCTGCCATGAAGAGTGAGAGTAGTGCGCCGCCAGTTCGTGCCGGTCCGGATTGGCGTGATGTGACCTGATAGTTGAAGCCTCCATCTCGTGGGTTATTGCATCGCTTAATATAGGCGACTGCCCTGTCTATCACGGACTGTGTGACGCGTAAACCGGCGTTTCTGGCAGCCCGTAAAGCGAGTAGCTGTACGACGGTGACGGAGAGGTCTGCATCTCCTATGCGCGGTTCGTAGCGCCATCCTCCATCGGTTCGGGGGTCTCCGTTCTGGTTTTGGGTGTTTTCGATGAGCTGGACGGCGGCTTCTAGTTTGCGCTTCACATCTTTACGGCGCGTCATGCCGTATATTTCGGCTAGTGAGAGCGTAGCGAAGCCGTGCCCGTACATAGCAGGACCACTCTGCCCTGCGGCGCGTATCAGACCGGGTGCTCCATAGTTGCCGTCTAGGTGCGCGGAGTTGACCAGAAAGTCGGCGGCTTCGTTGAGCGTCAAGCCGTACCGCCCGCGCCCGGGCTGATGCCCTGCTGCGAGGTAGGAGAGAATACATAACCCGGTGATACCGATGTCGTTCTGATAGCCTCCGCTTGCCCAGTGACCATCGGGGCTTTGCCGTGTGGATAGCCATGCCAATCCCTTACGTACTGCCTCTTCGGATGCGGGAGTTCCGTAGTACTCTTTTGCCTCCACATCCCATGAGGAGTTGACTTGGGGCTTGCCCTTTGGCTTTTTTTGTTGTGCTACGGCAGGCGCAAAGAGGGCGCAAAGCAGGAGGGCGACTATAGGCAGGGTGGCGAGTGTGCGCGTTTTCATCGTTTTTTCTCCGCGAGAGACTTGTAGTAGCGGTTGACTATCTCTTGATATTCGGCAGGAACCCGTTCACGCTGTCCTTCGCGGAGAGTGCGCTGGTCTCTTTGATTCATGTTTGCGAAGCCCTTACCGTTCCGTTGGATTGGGAAGGAGGTTGCACCGCGCTTTACGTCTGCTATACGGGTGAAGGGGTTTTTTTCTGGCTGGTCACCCGGTTTTTGGGAGGGTTGGGGTGTGCCTTGTTGATTACCCTGTTGTTGCGCCTGTTGCTGTTGTTTTTGTTGTTCCAGCTGCTCTTGTACTTTTTGAATTGCCTGACTGAGTTGACTGGAAGCCTGCTCTTGAGTCTGTTGGGTTGGGTTACCAGTCTGCTTTTGGGCAAGCTGTTCACGGGAGTTTCGCATTGCCTGAGTCGCTTTTTGGATTGCCTCTTGCGCCCCTTTTACGTTTTGGAGTTGTTGCCCTGCACTCTGAGTGATGTCGTGGGTCTCCTGCTGGTCTCCTGCTGTCTGCTCGGTCTGTTTCTGCTGTGCGGCATTCAGGTTTTTGTCGGGGTTGGTTTGGCGTGCCTTGTCTAGTTTACCAGTCTCTTGCCGTATCTGCTCTTGCTGTCCTTGTGCTAGCATCAGGTCTCCCAAAGCGGCGTACTGTTGCGCGTTTTCAGGGGTGGGAGGTCCGTTCTGTTTATCTTGTTGGTCATTTTGCGCGTTTTCAGGTTCGTCTTCCGGTTTACCGCCTTTGGACTGCTGCCGGAGAGCTTTTGCGATAACGTCGAGGCTCTGTGCGGCGCGGCGTTGAGCGGTCTGGGTTTCGTTTCCGGTATCTGGCTGGTCGATATTGAGATTACGGGTTGCCGGTGTCATCTGCTTAGAGGTTGTTTTGAGTGCCTTTTTGAAGTTGGGCGATGGGAACTCGTCGGCGAGGTCGTTCGCCTTTTGCTCTAAGAAGCGTTGGCGGGAAGCCAACTGCCCTAGTTCGCGCAGTTCGAGGGGCGTGAGTGTTTTTTGTTGGCGTGCGTCGTTTATGCGTTGTGTGGCGGATCGCAGTGCCTTTTGGGTTTGCGCCATCTCTTCAATTTTCCCTGCGAGCGCGTCTGCCATCTGCTGCTGTTTTATCTGTTCCGCGGCTTGTTGTGCCTGTTGTGCGGCGGCTTGGAGCTGTTGGGCAGCTTTCTCGGCAGGTGATTTGGCTTTTTGCGACTGACTTTGGCTCAACTCCTGGCTGGACTGCTTGAGGCTCTGTTGCGCTTGTTGTAGGTTTTGCTGTGCTTGCGGCACTGCATTGAGGGAGGAGGAGGCTTTTTGCGCTTTGTCTTGCAGTGCCTTCTCTTGCTGTGCGAGTTTCGCGCTCTGTTGGGCGTTCGGACTTTTTGCTATCTGCTGTGCAATGTCTTTCTGCTGTTGCGCCATCTGCTTTAGCTCTTCGGCGGTCTTCTCGATTTGTGCTAGAGCCTCTTTTAGCGGTTTATTGCCTTGTGCCTGTTGTGCCTCTTTTGCGGCAGAGGAGGCTTTTTCCAGAGCGGACGCGGCTTTGTCTTGTGCAGATGCGGCATTTTGCGGCTGGTTCTGGTTCAGGGCTTTTTGTGCCTTGTCTTGATTAGCGGCAGCAGCTCCTTGCTGAAGGGCTTTTGCGGCGTTTTGAAGCGCATCTGCCTCCTCTTTTTTGCCTCGTTCGCTTGCGGATTTTGCCATGTCTTGTAGCTTTTGCTGTAGATCTTTCGTTTCTGCACTTATGGCACTCTGCTGTTTGCGTTCGATATCGAGGGAGGCTTTTTGGTCTTCGGTAAGGTTTTTCTTCCCTGTTTGACGTTGTGAGGCAGCTATGTCTTCGGCGACACTACGGGAGCCATCTGCCAATGCGCGTTGGTCTTTGGCGAGGCGTTCGAGGTCTTTGGCAAGCTGTTCTACGGAGGGAGTGCCTTGCAGGAGTTGTTGCGCCTTTTCAATCTCTTTGCGGTTTTCGGCTTGTGTTTGGGCAGCTTGGTTCAGTGTTTCATTTCGCTTTTCGGAGCGGGCAGGCGTGTTTTGCGCCTTCTGGATTTTGTCGGCAGAGGCGGGTATCTTTTGTTGGGCGAGGTTATCGAGAAGTTTGCTGGCTTCGTCGCGCCGTTTCGCTTCAGATTCGGTGGCTAGATTGTTGTTTTCGAGTCGTGTGGTGAGTTCATTGACGCGTTGTGCGATAGCCTTCGCCTCTTGCGCGAGGTTACGCTGCTCCTCTTGGGTGCGCGTTAGCTCTTTATTGTCTTTTTGGCTACGCGCCTTTTGGAGAGACTGCTGGAGTTCTATCTGCTTTTGGCGTAGTTGGTCGAGGGCACGATGCTCTTCATCCATCTGTTCTTTGAGGCGGTGTTGCATCTCTGGCAGGCTGACCACGTGAATGCGGTAGAGGTTTGAGCGTCCGATGTGAGGACCTGATAGGGTGTCGTTATCGGTTGCGGTGAGTTCGAGGAGAACGGTCTCTCCGGCTTTTGGATGTACGCTGGAGAGCTGCCATGCGACGGAGGTATCGGCAGTAGGTGAGCCGTTTGCCCCCGGCAAGGTAAAGTCACCTTGCGCGGTTTTTGTGAGGGCTGTTTTCGCACCTGAATTGTCTTCCTGTATACGAGTGTAGTGTAGCCCTAGGCGGGTGATGCCGTAGTCGTCTGTGGCATGGGCTCGAATGGGCAGTTTGCCATTTGGAACCAGATCCATGTCTGTGGTGGGTTCTGCGACCTGTATTGCGGGGGTTTGGTCTTGTACGGCGCGTATTTCGTAAGGTGTTGCGGGGGTGCTGTGAAAATCGTGCGTGTCGGTGAGGCGGAGGGAGTAGGTTCCCTCTTTCCATACTTCAAGATTGCCGATGGCGCGTTCGTTGAGCGTCTGCCACTCTCCTGCGGTCTGCTTATCTTTTATATACTCTACCTGTTTGAGCGGCTTGTTTGCGGTGGCGACTATTTCGACTTTGGTTCCGACGGGGGCGACGATATTTCCGTCGCTGGTGAGGCTCTCTTTTTCCTTATCGTTGGGGATGGGCAGGGTCTGGACAGCGCGATTCATGTAGGCGGGAAAGTGGAGTTTCATTTGAAAGCCAAGTAGCGTGGGTAGTGCTTCTACCAGTACCTTCTGTTCGTTGCTTTTGCCATCGTTGGCGACTGCTTTCAGGAGTGTT
>JAPLCR010000375.1 GCA_026392135.1 Armatimonadota bacterium | reverse complement strand
CATGGTAGAGGAACGTATCCAGTGTTGGAGTTGCTCTTGTTCCTCAGTAGAAAGCAATATTGTGAGGGAAGTCTTTTGTCCACGCATAGTGACAACAGTTTACCTCAAACCCGACCCCCATTTGCTGGGGGCGGTACTTAGGGACTCTCGATAGTTAAAATGTTCCAAAGCCTTGTTTGAAAGCGTACTTATCGCCATACCGTATCACCTTACGCCATCGTCACCCCTCGCCCAGAATTGGGAGAGGGGACGGGGGTGAGGGCTTGAGATTACGCCCTTTGCCCTACTTATCAACTCAAATGAAACACACCCAAACTCCTTTCGCAAAGAGACAGGGCAGAGGGGAGAACAGGCTCTCAAAACCTAATCTACCCGATATTTCTCTATCGCCTCCGAGTTCAGCTCAACCCCCAAGCCGGGCTTCGAGGGCGGGTAGATTTTACCGTCCACGATTTTGAGTTCATCCTCCACAAGTTCACGCCGCAAGGCGGAGTCGCACATCTCAGCAGGCAGGAACTCAATAAAGGGGCAGTGTGGAACCGCGAAAGCCATGTGTGCCGAAGCCGCAATTCCGATACCCGTCTTCCAGCAGTGCGGCACAATAAGCCTACCCCTATCCTGTGCAAGATGACAAACGCGCATCGCCTCCGTCAAGCCGCCTACCCTACCGATGTCCGGTTGCGCCACATCCACCAATCCCTTATCCATCAGTTCAATAAACTCAAAGCGCGTGTTCAGCCACTCTCCTGCCGCTATGCGAATAGGCGATTCCCGTGCAAGCAGAGCATACCCTTCGAGGTTATCCACACGCAGAGGAGTCTCCAAAAAGAAGATGTCAAGAGGATCCCAACGGCGAATCGTTCTAAGAGCAGCTTTTGCGTCGAACCAGAGGTACTGAACATCCACCATAATAGTGAAATCGCGCCCCACCGCCTCCCGGCACGCCGTCAGGATATCCGTCATATCCTCATCGCTCCCCGCCAACTTCCCATGTCGGTAAGGACCACCAAGCGTACACTCCAGCTTCGCGGCAGTGAAACCGTAAGCTTTTGCACGAAGCAGCCACTCTACCAACGATCTGCTATAGTCGGCTACCGTCGTGCCAGCAGGCTGCAAGGAGGCGTAGGGGGTGATGGAGGTCTGGCAGGCTCCCCCCAACAGTTTATAGACGGGTAGCCCCAACGCCTTGCCCTTAATATCCCACAACGCCATATCAATCGCGCCCAGAACGCAAATAAGAGCACCGCGCCGCCCGCTCATACAGGTTCCCACATAGATTTTTTCCCACAGAGCAGTCGTGTCGAAAGGATCCTGACCGATAAGCAGGTCACGAATGCCCAGCGCCATGCTATGGCTACCCGGTGAGTTTAGCCCCGCTTGCGCTATCCAAGGTCCCGTGTCACACTCTCCAATTCCTGAAATCCCTTCGTCTGTGTGAATAATCACTACGAAGTCGTCTTGAGAAGAGGAGGTTGCATCTTCTTGTAGGTCGGGCACACGCAAAATCAGCGTCTCAATCCCCGTTATCTTCATCGACTACGCATCCTCTAGAGTAGAGAGAATACCCGCGATATAACCGGTCTGGAAGGCGCGTCCTCGATGTCCCCAAGGCGAGTCGTTAACCATATGAGGTACGTGGTCATCCAAAATAAAGCCGTTGAAGCCAATCGCTTTCAGCTTTTTCAGTACTGCAACCACATTGCTGTTCCCCTCGCCTAAGAAACACTCATGGAAGTCGTCGGCACAACCCTGCACATCCCTCATGTGGATATAGAAGAGTCGCCCCTCTTTGCCAAAATGCTCAATCGCCTCAAGGATACCCGCTCCTGCCCGCATCTCCGACCAACATCCATGGCAGAAATCCAACCCGTGCATGGGGCTAGGATGTGTGTCCATTGCTCGCTTGAAGCCCTCAAAGTTGTGGAAGAGCCGAGCCACACCCCCAAGAACGGGAACGGGTGGGTCATCAGGGTGAAGTGCCATGCGTACCCCCGCCTCTTCACAAACGGGCAATATTCGGCTCAAATACCAGTCGTAGTTCTCCCACATCTCTTCATGAGAGTATTCACGCCCATGCGTGAGAGCCGTTTTGGCTTGCGCCATACGAAACTCGTTAGAAACCGCCCCGCCTCGTACCTTTGTCTCAAAAGAGGTACGCCACACGCCGTTTGGCATCCAGTGATAGCCCAGTATAGGGATACCTGCCCGCCCCATATTTCGTACCGTCGCCTGCATACTCTCCAGCTGCTTCTCGCGCCCTTCCGCGCCCGTCATAATCTTGTCGTGAAACGTGATAGGAACGTTCTCCAACGCAATCACGCGTAAACCTGCGCCCTCAGCGCGTTGGCAGAGAGCCAGCAAGTCTTCATACTCCCATCGCTCCTCTCCGGGTAGCCGGGGGGTGTTAAGCTGAATGTCTTTTGCTCCGCACTGTACAGCAAAGGCTAACTGCTCGTCAGTCAGTTCGCTCATCTGTCCGACGGCAATTCGCATAGGTAGTTCGTTTAGGTCTATCACTTATACACTCTCCTTGTTGATAGGTTCTGTTGCTAAATCGTCGTAAGAGTTCAGGGTTATGGGAGTAAAACCTCGCAACACGCAAAAAATGCACACAAGCCCTTCAATTGGAACAACAGGCACAGGCTTCTAATCTCAAACCACGAAGGCTCCTCTCCTTTGCGAAGGAGAGGTTGGGTGAGGTTAAGTGGAAATCAACGAAAATTCCCACAACCCTGAACTCTTACAAATCGTCACTAGAATGCTCTACTTCACACCAAGCATCCTGCGCGTTAAAAGTCTATTCGCCCCGAATAACAGTATCTCCTGCTCAGATTACCAAATAGGGAGAGGGTGCGGTAAGACCTTTAAGCCTCCGATCAAATCGGTGCATTCCACAGGCAGGGGCTTTTCAAACCCCTGCCCCTAACTACGCCCCATTCGCGCCCAGCCCTACCCGCCTTCGCAAGGCAACTCATAGCACGCGCACGCGCTATGAACCAGTACGGGGGTGTCCCAAGGTCTGCTATCAACCCCAGCACCCCCTCCGTGCGATTCAAGAGTCTGCCCCTTGTAGACAAGCCAAACATGACCCGGATGCCCCTCGCGAGGAGCGATAAAGCCCACAAAAAGCCGATGAGGGTCGTCTTTGGTATACTGAACATCCGAGTACTGCGCCAACTTATGAAGCCCCGACTGCTCGCACCACTCGTGTTGAATAAACGAGCCATCGGGCATTTTTACCTGCTGATTCGTCGCTTTAGCCACAGCGTAGCGCACAAATCCAGAGCAGTCAATAGCGTCAATGTCGTGGCTATCCTCGTCCAGCGACTGGGCTTTGCCCCCTAGCGAGTAGGTTACGCGCCCCTCCATATTGTGAAATACCGCCAGTAATAGCGGTATATTGATAGATACCATGCTCTTCTCCTTCTACTCAATAATCTTGTCAACGCCCGGCAGAAACGCCCGCATACGCACGTAGTCCGCCAAAACCTCGTCCTCTAGCGAAGCTATCTCCTCAAGGTTCTCATAGCCCAAATACCCCAGTAGCTCCCAAGTCCCGTTCGCCTCGTTCCAGCCAGCATCTCTCGTCTGCGATTCCCGAACTGCGTCCAGCGTATCGCTCTCCGCCAAATACAAAATGAGCGTCGCCTCGTCCTGCACGTCCAACGCTGCCGCCCTACGCAGCACCGCCATCAGTTCCGCTAATTTGAACATAACTCCTCCTCTTTCCTACCTCGGTAGGGGTACTCCCCGTGTCTACGCTCT
>JAPLCR010000402.1 GCA_026392135.1 Armatimonadota bacterium | reverse complement strand
ATCAGCAAGGCAGGTGAGCCTGCAAAGAGGCGACCGAGTACATCTTGCAGAATATCGCTTATTGCGTCGTGTGAAGAGACTGCGGGACGATATACAAACTTGCGAGAGTTGGGAAGGGCTTCGTGTAGAGCAAGCCCACGCTTCTCAAGGTTACGAAGCACAGTAAGGACAGTGTTGTACGCGGGTCTCCGGTCTTGTGGAAGAGCCTCCAACACCTCACGCACAGTCGCCTGTTTTTGCGTCCATAGAACGTTCATCACGGCGAGCTGAAGTTCGCCAAGGTCGTGCATACTAGACACATAATCCCCCTCTCAGCTCCTTTTGGGCTTTTTTATCTTCCCCTCCTGCCCCAACGGAATATCTATTGGAAGAGGACGCACTACCAGGTTAGGAGCGACTTGGGAAGTCGTCATCAAGAGAGCATCAATTCCGAATCGGAACTCTTTTTCCTCAGAGGGTCCCTCTACGCGGATAGTAAACCGCTGATTAAGCCCTCGTCTCAAGTGAACACTACCCAGAAATATCCAACCCATCTCCTGCCCCTTATACCTGCTTCCGATGGGGCGAGGGTCTGCTATCGGTTGAGCGGGTTCTGCATTAACATACCATGTGATGGGAGAGATTCGCTTACTAGGTATGCTGCCAGCTAGCCAGAGGTTGTACTTCCCCTCTGCCATCACATCAAAGGTGTATACAGAGCCATAGGGTAGCTTGCTCGAAGGGGCGGAGGTCGTGGCAAGATTTAGATATGCCCCCTGACTCGCCTCCACATCAAAGCTCGTCTCTGTGAAGGTGTGCCGTTGCGTGTTCTCACCTTCCAGCCAGATATAGGGTGATGTTTGTGCCACAAGTTCATCCAGCTCCCGGCGGGCTTCTGAAAACGCACGGTCAAAGTTATTCTGAGCGTAGCTCGCGCTGGCTACTTGTAATGCTGCCTGCGCCTGTGCGCCTCCCGCTATCTTGAGGTCAGTGGCATATTGAACTAACCCACGCAGCTGGGTGACGGTATCAAAAGCTACCTCAACGGGGAATAGCATCTGTTGATTGGGAATGATAATGACGGGGCGTTCGTCAATAACTATCTCTATCGTGGCTTTTTCTGTTACTTTGATAGGAACAGGAGTTCCATCTGCACGAAAGGCAAAAACGGTTTTGGGATTCATTACCTGAAAATGGGTTTTGCGTGTGCCGCGCAGAGATTGAACGACGTAGCGAGTACGTGCTTCACCCCGCCCAAGAGTATATCCCATAAAGGAGGGCCACCAGTCGAGGTTATCGCCCATCACATATTTGCCGAGCCAGAGTACATTCGTTGTCCCCGGTACAATCCCGTATCGTGCCATACCCGGTGAGAACTGGGGAAAGGTGAGGGTAGGAGGGGCTTCTACAGCAAGCTGCGCGTTGGACACACTACTTTGAAACCCGATGAGGCTAGCAACGGCTTCTGGTGCCTGTAGCCAGTCTACGCCGCGTACAGGTTGAAAATCCCCGAAGAAATACCCTTTACTCCCCGCCTTTTTAGCCATACCCAAGTCGGTCTGAACAGTTGCGGCATTCGCAGAATCCCCCTCCACCTCCGTCACAAGGCTCCACAGATTCCGCTTTGCCTGCTCAATGGCACTGTAAGCGGGTACGAGTTTGTGGCTCATGTTCGTGCTGTCGCCTGCTTGTAAAGCGACGCTCAAGCCATCATACCCCCCCTCTACATCAGGGTTCAAAAAGACAGGGTGCTGCTGTGTCCATGTATATACTACGGGAACATTGGCAACATTCCGCTTGAGTATGTTCGCCATTGTGTTCATATAGTAGAGGATGCTCTCATTACGAAACTGTAGAAAATCGTTCCACCAGCGCGACTGGCTCATGTCGGTTGAAACAGTTCGCTTTCGTGCCGTGTCTTGGTAGTAGGCAAGCCCACGTCCATTCGCCCAGAGCGGAAGGAGTTGCGCCATCTGACCAAAGTTCTTGAAATCTGCTCCCAACAGTGCCCACGCAGTTTTCAACTCCTCCACATTAGGATATTGACGTGTAAGCCACGCCTCAAACTCTAAACGGAAGTTGGACGAATCAGGAACGAGATAGTCACGCTCCCCCTCCATCCCCATACTTCGAGCTAGAGGGTCATGAAAGAATCGTAATCCACTCCCAAACTTAATTTGGCGCAGATACATCAGCACACTATCGCGATAGGAGTCAAATGCACCCCAGAGGTCAGGCAGAGAGCCTTTTTTTGTTGGGAAAACTTTATGCGGATAGACGATAGCAACGGTGTGCCCTACTCCGGGAGGAGGCTCTATTGGTACAGTAAGAAAGGGCTGAGAAAGCGGAATGGTGACATTCTCTACGACCAGCTTGGAGTTGGTGACATCGTAGAGGTAGAAGAGTACCGAGTCTGCGTTAGGTATCGTCCACTGGGCGGTAAGGTCTTCACGGTTGTCGTAGCGATACGAAGTAGGCTTGACTACGGTTCCAGTGAGAGGTGCGGTTATCCCGTTTCCGAACGACAGCCCATACCGAAACTCATTTGTGTCTAGGTAGCTGATGAGCCTTTGCAGAGTGCTTGGCGGTATCTCTGTCAGTGACTTCTCACACCATATCAGAAGGTCTCTAACTCCCCTCTCTTTCAGAGTGGTGATGGCTTTCACATCCTCTTGCCAAGTTGCCTCTGTGGGTGTGGAGAGAGAGCGGGGAGTGAATTTTCCACCCACCGGAATATAGGGAGTGTTGTCCCACAGAAGGGTGTGCTGCTCGTTCACCATCCAGCTGTGTTTGGCTCCTGTAGCCTCGGTGTAGGTTCCCGATGTTGTAGTACGGGCTTCGGCGGTGACAAAAGGACTGGTCTCAATACGAAGTGGCGGAGCCTGTTTGCGTTGTGCTACAGCAACACTACAGCACACGCTGAGGGCGAAGAAGCCACTACAGAGAGTAGTAACGCACCATTTTCTTCGTTGAGGGGACGAATACGGCATTGTGAATAGAACCTTCCAGCAATGTTTCTCAAAATCGAGCAGGCGTGCCATAAGGAGGCGCGGCTTACTGTCCGGAATTAGTACTCCGAAACAGGTGAGAAGTGAATAACAGTAACAGTATCTTCTACTGAAATATCCTCTGTATAGATTCGGCGGAGTATCTGTATAAGGTCTTCGGTAGTGCGAAATTCGGGGTTCTCTTTTTGTATTTCGCGGGGCGAGAGGGAATCAATAGTCTTCACCTCTACTT
>JAPLCR010000354.1 GCA_026392135.1 Armatimonadota bacterium | reverse complement strand
ATCCTGGTCTTGTGGTAGGAGAGCGTTACTTCCTGTTTCTCAAATCTTACGCTGATGACAAAAGAAATAAGAAACTTGGCTTTATTCCATGCGGCGTGGGGCAAAAAACTTATAGACTAGGAGACCTTGACGAGTTGTTTCCTGTACACGTTCAACGCAGTAAGTTGCATATAGATAATGGCGTTTTAGTTCAAGCCACAGACGAAAACCATCTACTGCCCACTTGGCACTTTGAGGATAGAGGTTGCGACCAACTCATCGGTGTCACGGAGCAAGAGGCTCACGCTGTAATCCGTAAAGCCATAAACGATAGTGTTGGGTTAGGTAAATCTGTGGTGTACAGCGATGCACCTCTGTAGGTCTACAAATAGGCAGGGTTTGAGGAGGGCAAATTAGTTGCCCTCCTCTTTTTTTGTGGTACTATAACTCCTACTTGTGAGACGAAATACCCAAAGGATATTAGGGAGCAAAAACTGCTCTCTGCCTAAAGTGAGTTCTTAACACATCGGTTTTCTGCCGATGAACACTACCATGTGCAGGGGATTTTACCATGCGTTTTCGACTTTTCAAAGGAAGCCTAACAGGAGCTATACTCCTGTTACTGCTTGCCTCAAACCTCTCAACCTGCCTTGCCTTTCAGTCGCAACTGTCGCCAATTGACCCCAAAGAGGGGATGAAGAAGACCCCCAAAGGCTTTGTACGCCTTTTTGACGGTAAGACTACCGAGGGTTGGCATCTGGACGGAGGGCACGGTCCCGGCTATGTACCGGTGGACAACGCGCTTGTTGTGCCTTCCGCCGGCGGAGGGAACCTCTACACGAACAAGATGTACTCGGACTTCGTGTTTCGCTTCGACTTTCGTGTAGCCAAAGCGGGTAACAACGGAATTGGGCTTCGCGCACCAGGCGGCGGCGACACGGCTTATATGGGCATGGAGTGTCAGGTACTAGATGACTACGACCCCGTTTATGCCAACCTCATGCCGGGGCAATACCACGGCTCCATCTATAGGGTTCTACCCGCCAAGCGCGGCTCAACGAAGCCTGCTGGCGAATGGAACGAAGAAGAGATTACTGCCATTGGTAGGCATATCAAGGTGAAGGTGAACGGACAGGTTATCGTAGACGGTGATTTGAACTCTGTGACCGACCTTGAAACTCTTGCCGACCATCCCGGTATGTTACGCGACAAAGGTTTTATCGGCTTTTTGGGGCACGGTCCTGCCGAAGTACAGTTCCGTAATATCTTTGTAAAAGACCTTTCAAAACCTGAGAAAGAGAACACCGCACCTAAAGGCTTTACGGCTCTTTTTAATGGCAAAAACCTGACTGGTTGGAAAGGGCTTGTGAAGAGTCCTCCCGAACGTGCAAAGATGTCTACGGAGCAGTTGGAAGCGGCTATCAAGTCTGCGACGGAAGAGGCATTGAAGCACTGGACGGTGGTAGACGGTGTAATTGTGTACGATGGCAAGAATGACAGCCTCTGCACCATAAAAGACTATCGCGATTTTGAATTGCTCGTAGACTGGAAGATACACCCTAAAGGCGACAGCGGAATCTATCTGCGAGGCAGCCCGCAGGTTCAAATATGGGATAGGGTTGAGGGTTCCGGCGGACTGTATAACAACCAGAAAAATCCTAGCAATCCCACCAAGAACGCTGACAACCCCGTAGGTCAGTGGAACCGCTTCCGCATTGTGATGGTAGGTGACAAAGTGACGGTCTACCTGAATGACCAACTGGTTGTTCACCATGTGACGATGGAAAACTACTGGGAGCGGAACAAACCTATGTACCGCACAGGTCAGTTGGAACTCCAACATCACGGCGACGCACTCTACTTCAAAAACATCTACGTTCGAGAAATCAACACAAAAGAGTAGGTTTCGTACTACTCTACAGAGACGCACACTTTAGAGTGTAAAAAGGGGCGGTAACTACT
>JAPLCR010000523.1 GCA_026392135.1 Armatimonadota bacterium | reverse complement strand
TTTGACCTTGTTGTGTTCGATGAGGCTAGTCAAGTCAAGCCCGTAGACGCTTTTGGGGCGCTTCTTCGCGCAAAACAGGCGACGGTTGTTGGCGACAGTCACCAACTCCCTCCGACCAGTTTCTTCGACAAGTTGAACGCAATAGAAGATACAACGCAAGAGAGCGAAACAGCGGATATGGAGAGCATTCTAGGTCTTTTCGTGGCGCAGGGCGCGCCCCAACGTATACTGAAATGGCACTATCGAAGCCGACATGAATCGCTGATTGCCGTCTCCAATCAAGAGATATACGAAAATCGGCTTATCCTTTTCCCAAGCCCGGATACCTTACGAGAGCGATACGGTCTTGTCTATCATTACCTCCCTAAGACAATTTATGACAGGGGAGGAAGCGGAACCAATCGGCTTGAAGCGAAAGCCGTAGCAGAGGCGGCGATAGACCATGCACGTCTTCAACTGACGAAACCATTAAACCAGCGGCTTACGCTAGGAGTAGCGGCTTTTAGCATGGGGCAGATGCAAGCCATTCTCGACCAGTTAGAAGTTCTAAGACGCTCAAACCCTGACTGTGAACCTTTCTTCAACACAGGTGGGCAAGAGCCATTTTTCGTTAAGAACCTAGAGAATGTCCAAGGCGACGAGCGAGATGTCATCTATATCAGCGTAGGATATGGGCGTGACGCGGATGGAAAAGTGGCGATGAACTTTGGTCCTATAAACAACCAAAACGGAGAGCGGAGGCTAAACGTTCTTATCACTCGCGCCCGCCTCAGGTGCGAGGTATTCACCAATCTAACAGCGGACGATATTGACTTGGAACGCACAAATGCGCGGGGCGTAGTTGTTTTGAAGCAGTTTCTACACTACGCGCAAACAGGCTTTCTCTCCGCATCGCTTCCGTCGGGGCGCGAACCAGACTCGCCCTTCGAGAGAGAAGTCCTAACAGTGTTGCGCTCTCTAGGGTATGACGTGACTCCGCAGGTTGGGTGCGCGGGCTACTTTATTGACATCGCCGTTAAAGACCCAAAACATCCGGGCAGATATATTCTGGGTATTGAGTGTGATGGCGCAACCTACCACAGCGCCCGTTCCGCTCGCGATAGAGATAGATTGCGCGAAGGCGTACTGAATAGCATGGGCTGGAAACTCCACCGTATATGGAGTACGGATTGGGTGCATCGTTACTCTCAAGAGGTGCAAAGGCTTCACGAAGCGGTAAAAGTAGCCCTAGAGGAGGCGGCGAGAGAGCGGGAGGCTTTAGATTTTCAACAGTCGCCAGACGAGATAGCATCCACTACTGCGCCCCAAAGCGCAGAGTCGCTAAAAGAGGCAGTCGCTATCGCCAGAACGTCTGTAGAGCGCCCCATTCTGAACGTATCCCTCTACGAAAAGAGAGACCTTCCGCGTGTTTACGCTCGTGACATCTACGCACAGCCTATCTCTTCTATCGCTCAACTTGTCGTAGCGGTGGTCGAAAAAGAGAGTCCCGTGTCCATTGCACTTGTCGCGAGGCGAATCGCGGAAGCATTCGATTTGAGTAGCGTTACCGAAAAATATCTAAGGTTTATTCGAACGGGAGCGGCGGAGGCGGAGCGTCTTCAAAAAATACGAATAAGCGGCGACTTCCTCTGGTCAAAGACGATGGAAGAGCCTTCGCCTCGCAATCGCGCCAATCTTGATAACCGTGAACGACAAATTGAAACTATTGCGCCGGAAGAGATAGCGGCGGCGGTAAATAGGGTTGTTGCAGAGGCGTATGGTATGCCTTTCGGAGATATTGCCAAAGCGACTAGCCGCGTGTTCGGTATAAAAAGTATGACCGATAGCACGAAAAGACATATTGAGAGTGTGGTTTCTCAACTGATAGAGCGTAACGTTCTTAATCGGCTTAATGAGCAGGTAACGCTTACGGAAAGATGAAAGGCTACATTGCGCTACAAAAACCAAAAGCAGGGAAACCGCCTCCCAGTAACGAACTATTGAACATCACTCGCGGAGATAAATCCATGCGTAGCTCGCTCCTACTATCAGCACTGCTCACTTCACAACTATTCACGGCGGCGCACGCCGAAACAGCCCTCACCGTTCTGCCAAAGCAGGTGACGCTCACAGGTTCCCGCACCCAACAACGGCTCATTGTTGAGGCACAGACGGCGGAGGGCTATAGCGGCGACCTCACCGCGAAGGCGAAGTTCGTCTCGTCCGCGCCGAATATCGCGACGGTGGACAGGGACGGAACCGTACACGCGCTCAAAGATGGAGCCGTCACGATAACCGCGCTCGTAGGCAAGAGCAAAGCGACGGCGCAAGTCCGAGTCGCGGGAGCTAGTAAGCCTATTCAGTGGAGTTTTCGCAACCACGTTCTGCCCATCCTCACGAAAGCGGCGTGTAACTCCGGCGCGTGTCATGGTGCCGCGGCGGGAAAAGGCGGGCTAAAACTCAGCCTACGCGGCTACGACCACGATGCCGACTATAACGTTATCACCCGTCAGGCGGGCGGGCGCAGGGTCTTCGCAAGCGAACCGCAGAACAGCCTCCTCCTGCAAAAGCCGACGATGGAGATAGGACACAGCGGCGGAAAGCGCGTAGAGAGAGCCTCTGTGGAGTATGCGCGGATAGCGGGATGGATAAGCGCGGGTATTCCGCGCCCGAAAGCCGCCGATGCGCGACTGCTTGGAGTGGAGGCGTTTCCCGATACCGCGCACCTGAAACCCGGCGATGACCAGCAGA
>JAPLCR010000475.1:1583-3260 GCA_026392135.1 Armatimonadota bacterium | reverse complement strand
GTTTCTTATTGTTTTTGCAGAGACGGGGCTAGTAGTGGCTCCGTTTCTACCTGGCGACTCACTCCTCTTCGCGGCGGGGGCAGTTGCTGCCCAAGGACAGCTAAACCCCGTTCTACTCTTCTTCTTGTTCATCATTGCCGCTCTATGCGGCGACAATGTGAACTATGGTCTAGGGTATCGTATGGGGTCCCGCGTCTTTAGCAACGAGAAGTCGCGCTTTCTGAACCCAAAACATCTAGAACGCACTCGTGCGTTCTACGAAAAGTATGGCGGAAAGACGGTCATCATGGCACGTTTTGTGCCGATTGTACGAACTTTTGCGCCCTTTGTAGCAGGTATTGGAAGTATGCGTTATCGAAAATTTATCGGGTTTAGCGTGGTGGGTGCAGTGCTTTGGGTGGGGATCTGCCTCTCGGCAGGCTATTTCTTCGGGAATATGGCTTTTGTGAAAAAACGCTTTGAACTGGTGGTAGTAGCTATCGTTCTTATCTCCGCACTTCCCGTACTGGTTGAGGTGTTACAACATAAGCGTAAGAGCAAAGCAGAAGAGAGTGGGGAGTAGGGGGATATACAGATACCAGTCTCCTCTTTGTAAAATAGGCTCTTATTATTCGGATGGGGTGACACCAGCTTTTACACCTGCCGCCAATGCCCTAACCAGCCGCTTCTGCCCCTCTTTAGAGGTAATGAACGCCTCATCTTTCGCGTTTCGCAAGACGCACATTTCGACTAACAGCACAGGAATTTTCGCGTAGATAGAGCCTTCCAGCGCACCGCCTAGTTTTCGCCCTACGGCAGTTTGACTGTCAGTACGGAGTTTTCTGTTTTTTAAGGCACCCTCTAGTGATTTGATGAGAGCGGTATGAAAGCGAGTTGCAGAGACCCTACTTGCCTCTATTACAGCCTCATCCGGTCCCTGTTTTCCACGAATAGTACCCTGCTTTGCGGGATAGTAGGTTGCGATACCGTGATCGTTATCGGCATCACAGTGTAAGCGCACCATGAGGTCTACGCGGGCACGGTTTGCAATTTCGGCGCGTTCTGAATTGGGAACATCTTGCTCCACTCGCTCCTTGGTTAGTATAACCTCCATCCCCTGCTTCTCAAGAGCCTGTTTCAGCTGTTGTCCTATCTCCCAACATATTTTATACTCTGTAGTGTGCTTTCCAGTTGTGCCTACTGTTTTACGCCCATGCCCTGGGTCTATGCAGATGCGCTGTGCCGTTGCGGTGCGGGGCAAAAGCGTGAGGCAGAGCAGAAAAAAAATAGTAAGTCTCATTTAATCACCTTCTTTTTGAAGAACAAACCTCCTACCCATAATAGATGAGTAGGAGGTTTGTATAAGTTCATGATTCCGATTTTTGTCTATGCAACAGCGGTATCAAGGCTCTCTTGATACGCTTCCAGAATACCCTGCAAAGTCATCATCGTGTCGATACTGTTGACACTATGAATCATCTCTTCTATCTCGCCTTCGCTTAAAACAACAAACGGGTCGGCTTCTAACGCCCACTCTTGCCAATAAGGGCGCAAGCCCTCGCGTATCTGCCAAAACTGCTCCCGATAGCTCTGTTGTCTCTTGAGGTAGGCATTTCTATAGATATCAGGTGCATTCTCCCGCGCCGCCATGCAAAGAATGTCTACCATTCCATCGAATTCGGCTAAGAATGCTTGAAA
>JAPLCR010000475.1:0-1567 GCA_026392135.1 Armatimonadota bacterium | reverse complement strand
TAAGAGGGGGAGCGGTAACCCAGCTCGAATCATGTATCTCTCTCCTGCTCCGGTTCGACGTACTGTTAATGGCGGTTCACCCGTTACCGCTCTATTTTGCGAACGAACTCTCGTTATATTGGGGACGGGTTCGCTCGTCTGTGACGCTCTACGCGTCTTTTCAAATCAAAATTCCGATACTCCTACTAGATAGCTACTCGCGCATCTTGGCGAGATAGTTCATCCGTAGGTCGTTCAAACGACGATTTGCATCGCGCCGCTCTGCCTCGCTCAAACTACCTTCCACTTTGCTGAGGCAAAACTGCACAACGTCTATTGCAAGCTGTGCTGAGGGTAGATCTTTTTGTGTGGTTCCAGTCCGTGGGTCTGCTATCAGCCCTAGAGAGCGCCAAGCATGACCATCAAAAACAGCGGTAAGAGCCTGTACCAACGCGGAGGTATCCATCTGCATTGCGACATACGAGAAGAGTACGGCGGGGTCAGGAAAATCGCCGTGTGAGTGATCATGCTCTTCTGCGCTATCCTCTTGCAGGGAAGCGGCATCTGCTTCCAATTCCGTGTTATCAGGCATTTGAGTGGATTCCAATTTTGCTCTCCATTCCGCTCAAGTGGTTTGTCAGTATATCATATCGCACTAGGTATTTCAACGATTCTTGCGGAATCCCTGCAAGAAATTCCGCCTATTTTTTTACGACTCAATAGAGTCAAAACTCCTTTTACTGCTCTCTATCTCATTGGTGTATTTTGGCAAGTTGGGTAGTGAAAACCTACTCTGTTCTACTTCTTAACATGACTCGTTCCGGGATTCTGAATCGGTAGACTCTGGGCGCAGAGGGGGCACTCTTCCGGCGCAAAGGTCTGTGCGGAGACCGTTAATAGAGCCTCTTGTCGAGCGAACAGGTTCACGGTTCCACTGCTTCTGTCTACAAGAACGGCTGTCCCAATAATGTTCGCATCATGCTTCACGGCAAGGTCAAGGCACTCTTTCACTGCCCCGCCAGAGGTCATAATATCGTCTACAATGAGTGTGCGCGTACCTGCTTCTAAGGCTAGACCTCGCCGTAGCATACGCTCTCCGCCCTCTTTCTCTGCGTAGAGGGCACGCACCCCTAACTGCCGTGCAACCTCAAAGGCGAGGAGAATACCGCCTGTAGTGGGGCCAAGTACAACCTCTATACTGTCGTTCTCATAGCGACGAGCTATTTCGGCGCAGAGTGTCTGAACGTGGTTTGGGTGTTGTAGCACCCAAAACTTCTCCCAATACTCTCCGCTATGCCGCCCTGAAGAGAGGCGGAAGTGCCCGGTTAAGAGGGCGTTGGAGGCTAGAAAAATCTCTCGAACTTCGTTTTCTGTCAGCACGCGGTTAACTGCTCCTTTAAGCCAGTATCGGGGTTACAATTTCGCCGGAGACATCTGTCAGGCGCATATCGCGTCCCCCATAGAAATAGGTTAGTTTTTTGTGGTTCATACCCATCAGGTGAAGCATGGTGGCATGGAGGTCATGAACGGTGACTTTATTTTCTACAGCATAGTAGCCATAGTCGTCCGTAGCACCGTATACCGTTCC
>JAPLCR010000143.1 GCA_026392135.1 Armatimonadota bacterium | reverse complement strand
TAAAACATTAATGATGACTGTGTCGGCAATTCTTGGATTTGCAGTAATCCTATTTGAAATTGAAATGAGACTATCTGGGTGGAAACATTTAGCAGAAAAAAGTCCTTACTATGAAACGTACGTTCCTTTATCTTTAGGAATCCATTTGTTTTTTTCGATTTCAACGTCCGTGGCATTACTTAGCACTGTAGTGCTTGCCTTGAAAAATTTCTCTAAACGTCCCAAACCAAACGCACACTCCCAACTACACAAAAAATTGGGCTGGATATCGACACTTGGCTTAGTAGGTACTTCGATTACAGGATGGATCTTCTATTATTTAGCGTTCGTTGCAGATTAAAGACCTAGGATAAATGACGAGAGATGAGATGCTTCGTCCAATATCTGAACCGCCTTCATTGTACGTTCGTCCAAATATTCGCTTGGCTTAAGCTCTGGCCTTGCTAACAGATCGTGCGCTTGGATATTCAATTTACCTAACCTTTGCACCCCCTCTCGAAGCTGAGCAATTCTCAAGGCATTGGCGACGGAAAAACTCAATTTTTCTGGAATGATGGGCTTGTCGTGAAAATCAACGACACCGCAGAACTCATCTCCTCCTCCCTCACCGCAACGCCTAGAGATGCGGATGCAGAAGAAAAGTTTGACCGCTATACAAAAATGCAAGCCCCTGAAGCGGGCTACCGCGAAACAGTCTACTTCCACGAACTAGCCAAAGACAAAGAGGGCAAAGTCACCGCCGCAGTTGTAGACCACGAGACCGATAGCGGGAGCGGTAAAGGCTTCGGAGTCTACTGCAAATACTCCCCCGAACAACTCCCCCGCTTTATCGAATGGAAGATGATGGATAGCGGAACCTACGTCGTTGGAATGGAACCTGCAAACTGTCTTGTCATGGGAAGACCCAACGAACGCCGCGCTGGAACCCTGAAAGTCCTACAACCAGGTGAGGTACGTAGCTATGATGTCGAAATCGGAGTTCTAGCAGGGGCAGAAGCCATTGCCAACTACACCGATCAGTGCCAAGTTGCTATCGCTTCCGCGCATTAATATCCGAACCACTCTTCTATCTAGACCTTCTCCCAAATTGGGGGGCTAGATAGAACGGGGTGAACCCCTTATACTCCACCCCTAAACATATAAGGAGACCCGCCTTCCGTGACTGCCACAGTGCCTCCCTCTGTGCATCAAGACACAAAGCTCAATCGCTACGCATTCTGGGGATTTGTCCTCTTTGTCATACTCACGACATTTATCCCTTATGGTCAAGGTCGGTCGCTAGCTGAAGGACGACAATACCTATGGATGGGCTACAACTTCGATGACGTGTGCGTGTACCTATCATGGATGCGGCAAGGCGCAGAAGGTTCGCTACGAGTTTACAACCTCTTCACCACAGCCCCTCAAACTGGAATGGTCGCGAACCCTCTGTTCCTTGTATTAGGCATCTTCGCGAAACTAGCCACACTTCCCCTCATCGCCGTCTTTCATGGCGCGAGGGTGCTGTTTACCGTAACTCTGCTCTGCTCCATAAGGCGGCTTTTAGAAGGGCATTTAAAACCGACCGCCGCACAATGGGTCTGCCTCCTTATGGTGGTATTCTCCTCAGGAGTAGGGTGGATACCGCCATTTTCTAGCCTTACTGGCACTGACAGCCCTATTGACAGGTGGCAGCCCGAAGCGATAACCTACCTATCGCTCTACCTCAACCCCCTCTTTCTCATCTCAATGACGTTGCAAGTAATGGTACTGCATAACCTCTTTAACTCACTCGGCACCCCT
>JAPLCR010000210.1 GCA_026392135.1 Armatimonadota bacterium | reverse complement strand
TTTAAGGATATGACAGAACACGCCCCGCACCTCATGTTGCCCGCCGTAGCCAACCAACTCATTCTCGATTTTGCGGAGCGAGTCATGGGTCCCTTTATTCAGTTGGACAACTTAACCCTTGCGGGCTTTCCCTCTACCTCGCCCGAAGAGGCGGCAGGAAAGGCTTCCGGCTGGCACCGAGATAGATGGGCGCAGGTTCCACGTAGTGAGGTCTTCGAGCGTCCCCATGCCATCAATGCTATCTGCTATCTACAAGACCTTACAGACGCTTATGGTCCTCTCCGCGTCATTCCCGCCTCTCACCGCCGCCCTCTGACCTTAGCACCTGACGAGCGCGGCGTACCTCACCCCGAAGAGCAGATTATCCACATGGAGGCTGGGGATGTAGTCGTTATTCATAACGCCCTACTCCACTCAGGAACTCCCAACACATCGGGCAAAACACGCTACTTTTTCAGCATTTTTTATAATCTGACATGGCTCCGCCACACCGACAATCATGCGGGACCTAATGTGCTACAGATTATTGAGAACGCGCGTCAACGGAATGACCATAGAACAATGCGCCTCTTTGGTGTCGACGAGCATCTGGAGGTGAGGGCAAACAGCGGTTTTCAGGAACCGGACGAAACGGCATGGGTAAAGTGGGCAGAGGCAGACAGAGTAGCCATAAAGCAGGGATAGAAAAGATGGGTATCTCTGTAAGTACGCTCTGGTTAGCACAAAACACCATTCATTGGAGTATCTAAATGCGAAAAGAGTTTATAGTGGAGCGGCAGGGGCGCAGTTTCGTCCTCTATGCAGGGCTTCTGGATATTGCACACCAACAGGGATTAAAGTCTATTCGCACAGAGTTGCTACAGATCCCCTCACCAGATAACGAACAGATTGCGATAAGTATGGCGACGGTAACGCTCGAAAAAGAGGGGCGTGAGCAGACTTTTACTGGTATAGGAGATGCCTCCCCACGTAATGTCTCTCCTGCAATGATGTCTTGTCTCATTCGTATGGCAGAGACACGCGCCAAAGCACGTGCCCTCCGGGATGCCGTCAATGTGGGTGTCGCCGCGTTTGAAGAGTTGGGCGACGCGGATGTTCACGACGGCGCACCAGAGAAGGGCTACCCCACCTACAACAACAAGCGTTTCCAACGCCCACAAGCTCCACCGCACTCCCCTCCGCCGCCCCGCGCTTCGGCTCCCGCTCCAGTGCGTCCGACTGTCATCGCAAACGGGGGCATTACCGAATCACAAACAAAAGCGATTCGTGCCCTTTGCCAACGCCAGAAGCTAGACGAAACGGAGCTTACACAAAGCTATTTTGAGGTAACAAGCCTCGATGCCTTGTCACAAGAACAGGCGAGCGAACTTATTACCAGCCTGAATGCACGAAACAGAACGAGCTAGGAGAATAGAGTGACCTATCGTATACTTGCAGGACAAGCTGCCGATGCACGCGGGGTGCGCCAGCGCACGGTTGTCACCATTGAGGGCGGGCGAATTGCCGAACTGGGTACATGGACAGCCGATTGTAAAGCGGAACCTAACGACATTGAAGCACCAGATGCGCTTCTCGTTCCCGGATTCGTAGACATCCACATTCACGGAGGCGGAGGACGTTATCTGATGGAGGGTACTACTGACTCTCTACAGGCGGTAGCGCACCATCTTACGCATCACGGAGTCACGGGCTTTCTCTCCACTACAATAACTGCCCCCTGGCAAGAGCAGACGCAAGCCCTTGCCATCGCCGCCAAAGCCATGCACTCGCCCGACAACGGTAAAGAGGGAGCGGAAGTTCTGGGAGTACACCTTGAAGGACCTTACATCAACCCCATCAAAAAAGGAGCGCAACCCGGTCAGTTTATACGCCCCCCCAGCATAGAAGAGTTGGCGCGTGAGACTGGAGAAGACCTTCACGCCGTTAAGGTCGTAACACTTGCCCCCGAAATGGAGGGCGCACTCGAACTAATACGCTGGCTAACACAAAAAAACATCATCGCCTCTATAGGTCACACCAACGCCACCTATGCCGAAATCGCCGCGGCGATAGATGCGGGAGCGCGTCATGTTACCCACTGCTACAACGCTATGCGCCCCCTAGATAGCAGGGAGCCGGGCGTAGTCGGTGCCGCTATGGCTCGCACTGAACTGACAGCCGAACTGATATGGGATAACCACCATGTACACCCCGCCTCGTGCCGCGCTCTCATACAAGCCAAAGGAGTGGAGGGAGTCATTCTCATTTCGGACGGCATACCGGGAACCTCAATGCCCGAAGGCTATACCTTCCACCTTGGCGACCTACCTGTTGTGGTGAAGGGGGGAACAGCACGGCTACCGGATGGAACGTTGGCGGGGAGCCTGCTCACTCTTGAAACCGCTTTTCAGAACGCAACCCCCTTCACGCTCGCACAACGCTCTGCCATGACCAGCCGAAACGCGGCTATCGCACTGGGTTTGGGAAACGAAAAGGGGCTAATCTCTGCGGGTTACACTGCGGACTTGGTTCTGCTTGGCGCGGATGGAAGGGTTCAGCAAACCTTTGTAGGCGGGCGAAGCGTGTATAGAGCGTAAAACAGCCTGCGATCGGGTTATGGTGAGTCTCAAAAATGTCTACTCCCTTTCTCTTACTCCCGCACTTAAAGACACCCCTTGCCCAGTAGTGGGTAAGGGGTGTCTTTAAGTGCGGGATGAGAGTGTAGAGGGGGAGTGAACGGAGAGAAGTTACTCTTCGCTACCAATAGGCACCATTCCTTTTTTGTAAGGAAGCGTGTACTGGTAGAAGCCGATACACATCTCATCGGTAGTGGCTTCCCCCCAATGCACCCACTTAGGCGGATGCGAGGGCTGTCGTGGGCTGTCCTCCGAATTATCGTACACCGCACTCATTTCAAGGCGTGTTCCTTTGGGAAGGTGAAGAGGCTGTTTGTAGGCGTAGGTCTCCTGCCAGTTGAAGTCCCAGTCATTGATAGTAATCATCGGTATTGGGCTACTGCCGGGTACTCTGGCAGTCAGGCTCATTTTCCGCCCAAGGTAGTGCATGTGGGGCATCACGCCGATAACTTCGGTGTCTCTTTGAAGGGTCGCCTTGCTCACAACAGTCTGGTTCGCAACACCTGGGCGCAGATTCAGGAAGGGGTAGATAATTTCGCCGGTAAAGACTACCTTCTTAACGCTACTCGTCTCCACAAAGTGCAACCCCACCCGACTTCTATCGTACTGGTCTTGCCCATTTTTATGGTAGTGTACCTGTAGAACGACCTTAGAGCCTTTCGGTAGCCAAAACGCCGTACCCTCCGGCAGAAAGCGAGGGCTATTGCCGGGTGCCCATGCCGATACCCACACCGCTTTGTTCATGGGAATCCCAATAGCGAAGTCGTTGCTACTATAGCCCGGCTCAGGGTCGGCTTTGTCAAGCTCTACAGATTGACCAGAAATGTCAATATAGACAATCATGTGATGAACAACTGCCCGGCTGCCTGCTTGAAACTCCACCCCATTGATGAACCGGTCTACAGAGCTATCAACAGGTATAACGAAGTTACGGTAGACATCTTTGCCCTCTGGTCTAAGATGATACGGGGCTTCAGGCTGAGCAATCTCACTAGGCTTTCCCAGTTTCCAGCCCTCTTTCGGTGCAGGGGGCAGCGTAGGACACCGCTTCATATCCCCCTTAGCCATCCCCGAATCCACCCAGTTAGCAAGAGTCGCTATCTCGCTATCCGCCATAACGCGAGCATCGTGGAAATCTCCGATACCTGCAACCGCCTTCCAAGGGGGCATCTGCCGCCGTGCCGTATAGTCTTTAATGGCTCTCCCCCAAGTGCGTGCCTGCTGATAGGCTCGATGGAGCCCTGAAGCCCATAAGCGGCAAACTCGCTTGGTGCACCATCCATCGCGGTGATTCCATTGGAGGTCGTCACCGCCGCACCTGATCCAG